>JAJYBO010000162.1 GCA_021778975.1 Deltaproteobacteria bacterium | reverse complement strand
GCTCTGGCGGACGCATGCACTATGCAAACGGTGTCAGGGAGCGGATTGCCAGTGTCTCGTTTGAACTGCATCATCGTCTTGTCGCCTATGAACAGGATCAGGAAGTTTTCAGAGAATTCGCCGGCAGTGGGAATGACGGACGGACGGTGCGACGGTTGCTGGAAGATGAACGAACCGACAACGGCAACCGGGCGGATGACCTCGACAATATCGTCCGAATGATGGGGCTGGAGCATCTTCAAACAGCGCCGATCGCCACCCTGTCCAATGGGGAAATGCGGAAAACCCTGATCGCCCGCGCCATGCTCGGATCGCCCCGGATATTGATTCTGGATGAACCTTATGACGGCCTGGATACTTCCGCCCGCCGCCACCTGACGGAGATCATGCACCAACTGCCGGACATGGGGATTCAGGTCATTCTGGCGACGCATCATATGGATGAAATCCCCGATATCGTCACGCACATGCTTTGTCTGGACGCACATGGACACACGGCGTATCAGGGAGAAGCACAACGGGCGGAAATGTACCGGTTTCATCGGAGACAGGGCGCCGCGCCGCTCACAACATCCGCAGACATTACGGAAAGCGGTCTGGATGAAACACCGGATATCCTGGCGACAGATGCGACAACCGTTCCAGTCATTGTCATGAACGACATCACCATTGTCTATGGCCACCGCGTAATTTTAAACAAACTGAACTGGACCGTGCGACATGGCGAAAACTGGGCGGTCGCAGGGCCCAATGGCGCGGGAAAATCCACGCTGCTCAGTCTGGTGTCCGCGGACAACCCTCAGGCGTACGCCAATGAGATATCGCTGTTCGGAAAGCCCAGAGGCAGCGGAGAAAGCATCTGGGACATCAAACGGCGCATCGGGGTGCTTTCTCCGGAATTCCAGATCCGATATCGGGAACATATCGGTGTCACCGATGTGGTGTTATCCGGATATTTCGATTCCGTGGGACTGTATCGCCGCGCCACCGCCGAACAGCACCAGAGCGCTCAATACTGGCTGACGTTTCTGGGGATTGACGACCTGGCGGAATGCGGCTACAATCTTCTCTCATATGGTCAGAAACGGCTTGTACTGCTGGCAAGGGCGCTGGTCAAATCTCCACAGTTACTGCTTCTCGATGAACCCTGCCAGGGGCTCGATAACGACAACCGGTATCGGCTGTTACAGACGGTGTCCCGCGTGTCTCGCAAGCGCGGCATTCAGGTGGTGTTTATCACACACCGTCTGGACGAAATTCCCGATACCATATCTCATATACTCGAATTCCGAAAAGATGAAACCGGCGGTTACACGGCGTATGGTTTCAAACGCCACTGAATGCGCCGTCCGCCCATGAAATCTTCATCCATGCGGTCTGTTGACCGGTGACGCATCGGGACAACGGGCTATCCGAATCCATTCATGACACAGGAGGCATGATGTTTCTGAATTTTGAACCCATTGATGTCAGACAGCAGGACGCCTATGGCCGGATACTGGCCAAATGCCCGCAACCGTCTTCGGATTACAGCTTCATCAATCTGTGGGGGTGGGCCGATGAATATGGTCTGTTATGGGCATGGAAGAATGACCTGGTCTGGATTCAACAGACCTTTCCCGAACCGGTGGACTGGGCGCCAATCGGTGACTGGTGCAATGCCGACTGGCCGGACATTCTGTCATCCGGACATTTTATGGGGTCTCGGATGGTAACGCGCGTCCCCGAAAAGCTGGCGGACATCTGGAAGACCAGGGCCGGCAACCGGGTAACCGTAGAATCCATTCGGGGACACTGGGATTATCTGTACGCATCCCGTGATCTGATGGAGCTGAAAGGCAACCGCTATCACAACAAGAAGAATCTGCTCAACCAGTTTCTTGCAAATCATCAATTCCAATACACCCCCATGGACGCCGCCATAACGGAAAAAGCCCTGAGCCTTCAGAACGACTGGTGTATCTGGAAAGACTGTGAATCGCAGCAGGCGCTGGCGGCTGAAAACCGGGTCATTGAAAAAATTCTGAGAAACTGGAACCGACTGAAGGGTCTGTCGGGTGCGGCGCTTCTTGTCCAGGACGAGCTGGTGGCATATACGATTGCCGAGCAGATAAATCCGCGCATGATGATTATCCATTTCGAAAAAGGCAATCCGGACTATAAAGGCGCCTATCAGGCCATCAACCAGATGTTTCTCGAACATGTCGGGAACCCGGATATGATGGTAAACCGGGAGCAGGATCTGGATGACGAAGGTCTCCGGAAGGCCAAATTATCGTATCATCCGATGGATTTTCTGCGAAAATTTCACTGCACCTTCCATTGATATTTCAATTTTTAGGAGGTAACGAGCATGTCTAAAGTCATGATTCATCCCGCCACATATGAAAATGTCCGTCAGGCGGTTGATCGGGCGTTCGAGATTTTTCCCCTGACTATCGAGGGCAAGAAGGTGTTGCTCAAACCCAATGTTCTCAGAGCGTCCGAGTCCCATGAAGCCATTGTGACCAATCCGGCGGTGCTGGCCGCGGTTGTCGAGAAGGTGGAATCCATGAAACCGGCCTCCATTGTTGTGGGGGACAATCCGGGGGTTGTCAGCTACGGCGCCAACGAGGAGAGTTTCACCAGAACCGGATTGATGAAAGCCGCCAAAGGGTATTATCAAAACATCGGCACCGATGCGCAGCCGGTCAATTTCAACCCGGAATACATGTCCGTTGTCAGTGTATCACAGGCGATCATGGAGGCGGATATCGTCATCAGCCTGCCGAAATTCAAGACGCATGGCCTGACGGTCATGACGGGGGCCATCAAGAACAGTTACGGTTTTCTGCCCGGAGCGCAAAAAGCCCGGCTGCATAAGGCCGCTGGCAGTCCGGCGCGATTTCACGATATGATCGTGGATGTTTTTCAGATTCGGATCCCGGATTTGTTCATCGTGGATGCAGTGGTTGGCATGGAAGGCAACGGCCCGGCGTCTCCGGAGCTTCGGGATATCGGCGTGGTGTTGGCCTCGGACAACGCGGTGGCGCTGGACGCCACGATAGCGACCATGATGGGCTGCGATCCGGCGAAACTGGGATTTCTTCAGAAAGCCAGAGCGGTCGGGCTGGGAGATTTCGATTTAGACCACAATGAAATCATGGGAGAGCTGAAACCGATACCAAATTTCAAGCTGCCGCCGCTGGGCGGTGAGGCCAACATCGGGAATCCGTCCATCCAGGCGCTGCTCACCAAACCGACGACGCTGCGGCCTCAGGCCGACCAGGAGCGGTGTACGGGCTGCGGCGCCTGTGTCGAGCAGTGTCCGGTATCGGCGCTTTCGATGTCAGGGCAATTTCCGGAAGCGGATCCGGAAATCTGCATCCGGTGCTTCTGCTGTCAGGAGATGTGCCCGGAAAAGGCGATGGCGCTGGTGTGAGGGAAGAGGCGGCAGTGGTTTTACGCCGCCACTGCCATTATACACACTCCCGAAACATCAATGGTTGAGAATAGCTCAGTCCTCATTCTATTGCTTCATATTATAGACACAAAATCCATCATATTGAAAAGCAGGCGACACACCTGCCTGGTTCCGCCATCTCAGTTTTCTTTGGTTACTGACAATAAACCAGTCAATGCCAGCGGCTTCGGCCGTTTTTCTGACGGAAGCAATGTCTTGCTGATTCAATATATTCTCAACAGTTGCAAAACGGCGTTTTTCGATTTCAGATACCTTACCCCTGTTTACTGTCAGATGAAGAACATATGGGTATCGTTCACAAAATCCTGTCACCATGCAATAATCATCATTGTCGGAGTACTGGACAATGGCGTTTTTCGGTGTGAAGCGCCGGACATATTCCGCCGCTTCATATAACCCTCTTGGGAATTTCAGATTCGTATAACCCTCAGCCAGCGAAAAACCAGTTTGTGTGGTTTTAGCCATGACGCTTACCCAACAAAATCCCAATATAACAAATACTCCCAAACCGATTTTTACTCCAGCAGAGTATTTTTTGCCGTTGATAGTCATACTCATTCCAAGTATTGAACTGCAACAGACGGTAATCAAAAAATATGGCCACACAAAAGTTTTATGAATGACTTCGTAATAATCGTTTACAACACTCGAATTAGGAGCAAGGCATAGAGCGATTACCAGATGCGAAAGAATAATCAGAAGGGGCATCACCACTATACAGGGCGAATAGTGTAATCTGGAGATATAACCGAGTACAAATGGCAACACGAAAATCCATACCCCATATGTCGCGAGTAAAATCAGTGGAATTCCGAACAAAAGTTGCCAATAATATGAACTTGACATTTTTAACAAATTCATCAACCATTGCGCCCGGTCAGGCTTAAAAAAACCAATCAGCGTGGAAAGATTTAGATAGGCGCCTTTTGTTGAAAACTGAAGTGTCGGCGCATTGGGTATTTCGCGAATGAACTGCAGTGTCAGACAATACGCGATTCCGGCGCAAAATAAAGCTCCACCTCGAATTTTCCAGTCAACGCTTCTGAAATAAACAGCCATGAAAATCAATAAAGGTATTATATAGACAACTGTTATCGTTACCTTGAAGACAGCCGATATCGCACAAAAACTCAAAGATATTATCAAGAACCGTATTGAATTCTTCCGAATGGCCTCAATCACATAAGCCCATGCCACTGCAAGGGCAGACACCGCATAGCCTCCCCCCATCCCGACCTGCTGAAAAAAGAAATATCCGGACCAGCGGTTTCCCAATCCAATATACGAAGCATCCGGCATCAGTAGTAATCCGATAACAGCCACAAGCCCGGCATGTCGCCCAAAAATAATTTTTCCTGTGATATAAGCAGCAAGCCCTGTCCAAATAAAACCCAATGGTGCAAGGGTCGCTGTAGTCAACGAAAACGAACTCACACCGCTCAACGACCCCAGCAATGCTGGAATCATGTAGCTTCCATAATGATAGATCGGCAGGTGATATCCCCACATATAAATACTCGACAAACTGGAAGCACCGGATGAATTCATAAAAAGGGATATCTGTCTCGCTGTCAGACACACGTCTATCCACGGATGTATCTCTATAATGCCCGGTGATGGGAAACTGAATCCTTGCAGATTTTCGGTTGACCAGAGCCCAGATGCAACCAATGTGACAAACAACGCACATAACCCGATTTTATCGAGATACATTGTTTTCAGGGATTGATGAAATATCCTCCACCCCGGCTTACACCAGACAAAAACGCCGATGCAGACAAGGATTACCATCATATCTCCTGTCATTCCAAATGGTAGAGTGAAAGCAAAAGCCAGAAGAATAACATCCAGAAATATCATCCCCACCAGCAGCGCGGTGATAAAATCTATCCCATCTTGTTCTGATATACCCAGAATATTGACAAGAAGCATTCCGGTAAATAATGATATTGAAAGGACTACCAGTAACGAAAAGAAAAATGCTATCGAAAAGGAATGAGTATTTACCGCGTGCATAGCGCTCAATGCCGCACTCACCAATGAAATGCCTGTCATCATTTCAAAAAGACTGGCATTTTTGAATGCACCATGCCGTGCTATATTGGTTTTCATTTACCACACCTTCCACGCGGCCCTGTTTTCCGCCCACAGCCTGTTCAAATACTCCACATCACGCTGGGTATCCATACAGGCCCAAAAACCGTTATGTTTATACACCATCAACTGGCCTTCAGCGGCGATTTTTTCAAGAGGACCGATTTCGAGGTCGCAATGTTCATCTTCTGTCACATAGTCCAGAATTTTCCGGTTGAATATGAAAAATCCGCCGTTAATCACGCCCTCCCCCTCTACGGGTTTTTCACTAAAGGCCGTCACCTGACCATCTTCGACCTTGAGCTGCCCGAATCGGGACGGCGGGTGGATGCCGGTGATGGTCGCCATTTTTCCGTGCTGCCGATGAAATGCGATCAGCGCCGGTATATTGATATTGCCAACGCCATCTCCATATGTCAGCATAAAGGTGTCGCCGGTCAGATATTTCTCGATTTTCTTGAGCCGTCCGCCTTTCAGCGTTTTCTCACCGGTATTGGCCAGCGTGATTTTCCAGCCGCTCTCGTCGTGACTGTGATGAATATGAACCTGTTCCGGCTTGCCCAGTTCAATCGTGACATCATTGTTCATGAGTTCATAATGACAAAAATAATTTTTGATGATGTCGCCTTTGTACCCCAATGCCAGAATGAAATCGTTGTATCCGTAACTGGCATAGATTTTCATGATGTGCCACAAAATGGGGCGTGTGCCGACATTGACCATCGGTTTGGGCCGAAATTCCGTTTCTTCCCGAAGCCGGGTTCCCAATCCTCCGCAAAGTATCACCACCTGCACTTTATATGTTCCTCCTGATGACATGGTTACCGCTGTCTTCGTGGCTGTACATCACAGCAAAAGATCAGCAACTTAACAAGCCCAATCCGCCGATTACAGTGACTCGACATCGGTTGAATCGCCATAGGTTTCAACTCCAAGCCGTTTTGCCGCGTTGAGTACCAGTGTGTCTATCATCGGCGAGATTACCAAAAGGTGACTTGCCTTCCGGTTATGCCGACATTCGTAAAACCGCGCCTTACGCTCGAAAATATATACGTCTGCTTTAAGGAACTGCGTTATCGCTTTGTTCATACCAGGTGCATACTTCCCGAAACAGTC
>JAJYBO010000161.1 GCA_021778975.1 Deltaproteobacteria bacterium | reverse complement strand
CACCATGTACATCAACGTCGCTTTTTCTTTTAGAGCGGATTTCAGGGGGTCCAGTTGCCGGCGATCCAGATCGTAAATTCGGATATAGACATGGCGAAAGCCCTGAGGCGCTTTTTCATAAGACGTTAGAATACTGGCCATGCGGGCTTTGAACCGGCGGATGATCTGAGATATCTCCAGAATGGATCCCGGGCGGTCTTCCAGACAGAAAGCGAACTGAATCCCTCGTTTTCCAATGCCGGTCAGCGAGACAATAACCCTGAAGAGATCGGTATGGGTGATGACGCCCACAAGTCCTTTGTCCCAATCCACCACCGGAACTCCGGAAATATTGTGGTGCATCAACAGTTCCGCCGTTTCTTCGACCGTGAAGTCCGGCGGAACGCAAATTGGATCAGGGGACATGATATCCTTGATTTTGATGGTCGAGAGCAGGTAAAGCAGTTCGTGAATTTCGAGAGATGTGGCGTCTGACGCCGAGGCTCTTTTCAGATCCCGGTCCGTTACAATGCCGATCAGATTCCCTTTTTCCATGACCGGAAGCATGGAAATGCGATGAGACTTCATCCGCGTGATGGCTTCCTGCATGGATTCTGTGCTGTCAATTGTGATGGCGGGTTGGCTCATCCAGTTTTGCACCAGCATATACGGCCTCCTTTGATGCTGTACGCGTCATCACTGGCAATGCCAGGATGGCGTGATGGATTGAAAGATGGATGCGTTGTCACCAATGAATGTCATCCGTGTTGTGGATGTTGTCACCGTTCCAATACGGTAGCGGAGAAGGTTCACCCCCAGCGTGTCGAAATAGGAAATGTTGTCGGTGTTGATGATGACCCTGGACGTATGATCCATGTATTGTTTGAGTGTGTACAACAATTGCTGGGCGGAAGATCCGTCGAATCCCCCCTGAATCTGGATGTACAGGGCATTTTTATTGGGCGTTACCGTTATGTGAAAGCTGGATGCCATATTGTCACCTCGATGTGGTGGGTTGTCGAAGGAACGTTTAAAGACATCCGAAGCAACGTCCGTGCCGATGGCGTGATGTAACTGAATTTAAAATTAACTGCTTGACATGCTGATATATTTTATTCAATGCGCTGTTTTTGGAAGTTATTCCGCCTTATCTGGAATTTGTCAGTTTTCTTTCCAGACTGTAAATGTCCGTGAAAAAAGCGCCAATTCATGACCGCTGTATAGAACCCCTTTCACCGAGCTTTAAAAGAGCTTCTTCAGCGGCTTCCCGGACTTCCGGGTCATGATTTTCTTTTGAAATTACCCGAAGTCTTTCGGTGGAATCGCCGGTATCAACCTCGCCGATCGTGTAGAGAATATCGCCTCTGACCCTGTCATCCGCCATATCGAAATATGGCCAGAGCAGCTCCGGTAATTGTGACGCCAGTTCCGGTTTTTCGGCGGCCAGCGTTTCCACAGCCACCATCGCCCCCAGACGCACGGACCAGCGGGGATGCACCAGCAGTTCCAGCAGGGCCGGAAAGATCATGTTTCTGTTCATCATCATGTCGGATACCATTCCCGCCCTGCCGTCCGCCAGCATGTGCATCAGGGTATCGGCCTGAAGTCGTGACGGATCTCTATGGATAATGGCGTCCAGCACTTCCGGAACACGAACGGCGCCGGTCCATCGGAACTGTTCGTCCAGAATCAGGGTAGGGACGGACTGCACATGGTCATTCTGCGCGAGTTCCTCAAACAGTCCCGCATCAATCACGGTCAGTTCCACCAACGGAGACGCCGCCGCCACGGGTATGAGACTCTGAACGACAGACGGGCAGAAGGGGCAGTGTTCGGCGATATATAACGTCAGTGCAACCGGCAGGGATATCTGATCCAGAAGCGCCGCGACATCAGGCGATAGCGCCGGAATTTTCTGACCGTTCGTCATCGAGAGCGCATCTAAAAACGCTGGCAGGTGATGACCTGATGGCAGCGCCTGGTATCGTATCCGGTAATTGACCTCGAGTTCCGGAATGTGAGCGGTATCTTCCGTTTCTCGAACGGTACGAATCTTTGGCGCCAGAAGGTTCAGAGACGCGCAAAAATCCTTGAACAAATGAGAGCGGTGGTCCGGGGTATCCATCCATGTCAGACGGATATTCTGTTGCAGTTGGTCGTTGAAAATGCGTATTCGATGCTGTTCACTGGTATTCATATTGATTGCTCAGAACTTTCTTAACTTTTATAATGAAATCTGCATGATATGATTGTAATTTCTGTATCGGAAAGTCCATAAATCAGTCTAGCTCCAGATTTATTCGTCTTGACCAGTATCCTGACAAATTTGCTTTCAAAGGTTCGGGATTTCCGATACCGTCAAATGGTGTTCGTTTGGCTTCTTTGATCAGAGCGTTGATTCTTTTTAGGAGTTTCCTGTCATTTTCCTGGAACCACAGGTAATCTGACCATGATGTTTCCGTAAACAATAGTTTCATGTTTCTGTCAGTTCCCTTTCTTTTAATTTGCCTTCTTCTGCCTCCCTGATGGATTTTCTTAAATGTTCGGCATTTGCAGGATTTGATAACAAATATAATGTTTCCTGCCAGGAATTGAATTCATCCAGTGCGATCAATACCGCGCAATTGCCTTTGTCATTGCAAAGTATTGTAGGCTCTGCATTTGCTATAACTTTGTCAATCAGAAAATCCAGATTCTGACTTGCAAGACAGGTCGTGACAGCGTCCATTTAATTTTCTCCCATAACTACTGAAAAATTCTTGACAAGATATTTTGGGTGCATTATCCATACCGGCTGTATGGACAGCATCCGGTGCTGTTGCAATCGGTTTCAGCCAATTTGTATCTGGTCTATGAAGAATGGTCGGACATGAAACGTTCAAAAATTCGCATGTTGTTACAATCCCCCCATCCACAGGACCTGGTGCTGGTCAAGGGATGGGTCAGAACCCGCAGAGATTCCAAAGGGTTTTCGTTTATCGAGATCAATGACGGTTCCTGCCTCAAAAATATTCAGGTCATTGCGCAAAGCAGTTTGCCCCATTATGACGATATCCAGAAATTGACGACCGGATCCGCGGTGGCGATATCCGGCGCGCTTGTGGCGTCTCAGGGAAAAGGTCAGCTCTGGGAAATTCAGGCGTCGGATGTCACCATCATCAGCCTGGCGCCGGAATCTTATCCGCTGCAGAAAAAACGCCATTCGGACGAATTTCTCAGAACCATCGCGCATCTCAGACCCCGTACGAACAAGTATGGCGCGGTGTTCCGCATCCGGTCCGAGCTTTCTTACGCCATCCATCGGTTTTTTCGGGATCGGGGATTTTACTACATCCACAGCCCCATCATCACCGGGTCTGATTGTGAGGGCGCCGGTGAAATGTTCAGAGTGACAACATTGAACCCTGGAGACCGGTTACCCGATGGCCATGCGTTCGATGCCTCCCGTGATTTTTTTGGCAGGGAAACCGGCCTCACGGTTTCCGGACAATTATCTGCCGAAATGTTTGCGCTGGCGCTGGGAGATGTCTATACATTCGGTCCGACATTCAGAGCCGAAAATTCCAATACCCGGCGTCACGCCGCGGAATTCTGGATGATAGAACCAGAAATGGCGTTTTGCAACCTTTCTGAAAATATGGATATGGGCGAGACGTTTATCCGTTATCTGATAGACCATGCGCTTCACAACTGTTCTGAAGATATGGAACTTTTTGCTAAATTCGTAGATCCATCCCTGATGGCGACTCTCGATCATATTCTGACATCCGAATTTGTTCGTCTTCCATACCGTGAAGCGGTGGATATTCTGTCTGCCGCCGGCCGGTCATTTGAATATCCGGTGCGCTTCGGCACGGACTTGCAGTCCGAACACGAAAAATACCTGACCGAAATTCATTTCAAACGACCTGTCATTCTCTATGATTATCCCAAAAGCATCAAGCCCTTTTACATGCGGGTCAACGACGATCGGCAAACCGTGGCGGCCATGGACATTCTGGCGCCAGGCATCGGTGAAATCGTCGGCGGCAGTCAGAGAGAAGAACGCCTGGATATTCTTGAAGCCAGAATGGACGAGCTGGGTATGAACAGGGCTGATTACGAATGGTATCTCGATTCCCGACGGTACGGATCGGTTCCGCACAGCGGGTTTGGAATGGGGTTCGAGCGGTTGATTATGATGATTACCGGCATCACCAATATCAGGGATGTCATCCCGTTTCCCAGGACGCCGGGAAACATTGAGTTCTGATCTGGAGAGTTTTCCTGACAGTTAACATGAGATATGGAGGAAAACTGGATGGTTTGTGGCGATGTCCGAAGCGTTTGATTTCCAGACATCGCCTGGCCGCTTTGAGGCGGTGGTTATGGTTGATAAAACGACGATGCTTATGGATTTTTGGCGTAGCCAATGGTCATAAGGGCCTCTTTCATCTCGGTCAACGTTGTCGGGTCGTCAATGGTCGCCGGCATATTCCATTCTTTGTTGTCCGCTATTTTCTGAATGGTGCCGCGAAGAATCTTCCCAGAGCGGGTTTTGGGAAGTCGTTTGACCACCAGCGCTTTCTTGAAGGCCGCAACAGGCCCGATTCTGTCCCGCACCGATTGAACAACTTCCGCGACAATTTCTTCATGAGGCTTGGTAACGCCAACGTTCAGCACCAGGAACCCCACAGGAATCTGACCTTTCAGTTTATCTTCCACGCCCAGCACCGCGCATTCCGCGACATCGGGATGATCGGCTAAAACTTCTTCCATGGCGCCGGTGGAAAGGCGGTGTCCGGCCACGTTGATGATGTCGTCGGTACGGGCCATGACATAGACATAACCTTCCTCGTCAATGAAGCCCGCGTCCGCCGTTTTGTAATAGCCTGGAAATTCAGCCAGATAAGATTCAATATAACGTTCGTCCCGCTGCCATAGCGTTCGGAGTGTTCCCGGAGGCAGGGGCAATTTGACCACCAGCGCGCCGATTTCACCGGGTTTCATCGGGTTGCAGTCGGTATCCACCACCTGCACATCCCAGCCCGGTACGGCTTTGGTGGGGGATCCGTATTTGATCGGAAAGTGATGAAGCCCCATGCAGTTGGCGGCAATGGCCCAGCCGGTTTCTGTCTGCCACCAGTGGTCAATGACCGGAACTTTCAGGTTGTTTTCCGACCATTGAATGGTGTCCGGATCGGAGCGCTCTCCGGCCAGGAACAAGATTTTGAAAGATGAAATGTCGTAATTTTTGATGAGGCTTCCTTTGGGGTCTTCTCTTTTGATGGCGCGGTATGCCGTTGGCGCTGTGAACATGCACTTGACTTTGTGTTCGGAAATGATGCGCCAGAATACGCCGGCGTCTGGCGTTCCCACGGGTTTTCCCTCGAAAAGAATCGTGGTGCAGCCTTTGAGCAGCGGCGCGTAAACGATGTAAGAATGCCCAACCACCCAGCCGACATCGGACGCTGCCCACCACACATCGTCTTCGTCAATGTCGTAGATGGCTTTCATGGTCCACTTGAGCGCTACCATATGGCCGCCGTTGTCTCGCACCACGCCTTTGGGCTGACCGGTCGTTCCGGATGTGTAAAGGACATACAGGGGATCTGTGGCGGCCAACTGAACGCAGTCCGCTGGTTGAGCTTTGGCTTCCGCTTCTTTCCAGTCAATGTCCCGACCCGCGATCATGCTGGCGGTTTCCATAGGGCGCTGAAAAATCACACATTTTTCCGGTTTGGCGTCGGACAGTTCGATGGCTTTGTCTAAAAGCGGTTTGTAGGGAATGACTTTTTTACCTTCAACGCCGCAGGAAGCGGATACCATGACTTTGGGCTTGGCGTCATTGATGCGGGTCGCCAGTTCTTTGGCGGCGAATCCGCCGAAAACGACCGAGTGGATGGCGCCGATGCGCGCACAGGCCAGCATGGCGATGGCGGCTTCGGGAATCATCGGCATGTAGATGATGACCCGATCTCCTTTGACGACACCCTGATCTTTCAGCACGCCGGCGAATTTTGCGGTGAGATCACGAAGTTCCGTGTAAGTGTATTTCCGGATGGTGTTGGTGACAGGGCTGTCATAAATCATGGCGATACGCTCGCCCCGTCCCCGCTCGATATGAATATCGAGGGCATTGTAGCAGGTATTGGTGACGCCGCCTGTAAACCAGCGATAAAACGGCTTGTTGGTGTCATCCAGAACCTTATCCCATTTCTTGTACCAGAAACAGTCTTCCGCAGCCTTTCCCCAGAAACCTTCCGGGTCCTTCAGTGATTTTTCGTAGTTTTCTTCGTACCGGTTTGTCATGAATTCGTTCCTTTGAATTGGTGGTAGGGTTCAGGCGGGCGGGCGTTGCAGGAGGAAGCAGACATCCCTAAAAAGGGGAGACAGGATGCGAAGACGCTGCATCCTGCAACGCACGCTTTTTCTGAACGGTTACCAGGTTATAATTAATTGATGACATGGCGGAAAGTTCGTTGTTTGTGTTTGCATGTCCATTCTGAACCTAAAGAACAGGTATCCAGAATGGACATCTTGCTCTGAACTTTCCGAAACATCATCGCCACTGTAAGTTTCTATCAGCTAACCCACGGTTTACCGACTGGCAGAATGTTTCTGCCGTAAACCTGATTGTAAATCACGTGAGCCATCATGTACCAGGCGCTCAGTGCGCAGACAATCAGCACCCACGCCGCCAGAGGTTTGAGGCCGGCGTATCCGAAAAACACCAAATCGAGCAGGATGAAACCCGCCAGCAGGGTGG
>JAJYBO010000160.1 GCA_021778975.1 Deltaproteobacteria bacterium | reverse complement strand
TTACCGGGGATATCCCAAAAGCGTCTGCATATCTGTCAACGAGGTCATATGTCACGGTATTCCCGATAAGCGCATCATCAAGGATGGCGATATTGTCAATGTGGATGTTACACCTGTTTTAAATGGTTATTATGCGGATGCCAATAAAACTTTTTTTGCAGGTACGCCAGGTCCGGACGCCATCAAGATTGTCAATGTTTCTCTTGAATGCCTGCGACAGGGGATTCAGATGGTAAAACCCGGTAACACTACCGGTGATATCGGGTGGGCTATCCAGCAATATGCAGAAGGACAGGGGTGTTCGGTCGTTCGGGAATATGTTGGACACGGCGTGGGATTTGAATTTCATGAACCCCCTCAGATTCTTCATTATGGAAAAAAGGGGGACGGATTTCTGCTCTTGCCGGGTATGGTATTCACCATCGAACCCATGATCAATCTGGGAGACCGTTTTTTACACGTCCTGGAAGACAAGTGGACCGTTGTCACGAATGACGGCAGCCTTTCCGCGCAGTTCGAACAAACGTTGCTGGTTACTGAAGATGGCTGTGAAAGCCTGACACCGTTTTGATCGCTCACCTATTCCTGATTCCTACATTCTCAATTCCTAACACATTCCTTATACCCATCTAACATCCGCCTGTCATAACCCTTTCCGTTATGAAAAATCTACCTCAGTGTGTATATGACACCGCGTATTTACGGGATGTCCTGAGCATTGATGCGACGTCACCGGAAAGCCTCCTGGAGCATCTGCCGTTTTTACCGGGCGATGTCGCCGCCGGCGTCGAAAATGAACTTCAGACCGCCGTGATCGGCAGTGGCGCCACTGCGGATCTGCCCATTACGATCCGTGAGTCGGAGTTCTTCATGAATATCCGAAAGCGTGTTCACACCGGTGAAAGCCCCGGAAAGTCCGTATCCGAACTGGAAAAATTCCTGAACGACAACAAGGACTATACCTGGGAAAACAGTTGGGTGCGTTTTCCCCGAATGCTACTGAACCGCTATGCCCGAAACCTGCTGGAAACCGATCTCAAATCCGACAAACGCTGTCCCGACAGCCCCCAGCGATCGGATGTCTCCCGCTTCATTTTCAGTCATCACCAGGAAACATGGCTTCGAGTACCGGTCAGTTATCTCATCAAGCTGAGTCTTGCGGATATTATCGGGCGATTCGGGAGAACTATCCCCAGAATATGGCATACCGGCGAAGCCCTGATGCGGCACTTCACGAGCGACAACACCTCGCCGGAGACATTTTCCTTTCAGCCGGTTCGCCTGACCGTTGCAGACGGAATGGGACAGGCGTCCGCGGCTGAAACCCTCAAACGGTATTTGCTGACACATCTTCTGGCGGAATACGCCAATCAGCAGTTTCAGCTTCACCTGCTGGGGCAGCAGGTGCGGATTTATTTTGCGCCGCATCCGCCGCTGAGGTTGAAACAGCTCAACGATCTGATTCCCGATGCGTTTTATCGCCGTCTGTTCATGAACCCGTGTCTTTCGGGCTGGGACAGGGGCGAGGAAAAACATCAGTACATGCACCTGTGCCATCAGGCGCTGTCCCGCAGTCAACTGAACGCGGTCGCCAAGCTGAAGGACGCCGGTATCATCAACAACAATCTGGTGGTGCTGCCCAATGTTTCCAACATCAGTTTGGCCAACAACGGAACGCATGTCAGCCTGAGCAGTCGAAAACTCGGTCAGCTTCTGACAGATCCCGGTTCCGGATTCGGCGCGGCGCAGGAAAAATATTACGGCGATCTGGTCATCAAAATCGTGGAGCATTTTCTGCCGCTCTTTGTCAACACATATTCCGCGGATCCGTTCCGAATGGACTTCTGGGACTTTCATCCCGAAAAAGCGCTGGGGTTTCTGCCGCATGAACTCGATTATACGCACCTCCGGATGCTCTGGCGACGCTGGAAAAAAAAAGCCAGCCTCAAAGCTCTGGGGTACGCCCTGACACCGATGGGGCCGCAGGGGGTTGACCGGTTCCTGAGCCGTATTTTCGGACTTAAAGGCGATCTGATCCTGGACTACCGCCTGATGGATTACCTCGTATGCCTGCTGAGTACGGAACGCAGTCCGGCGCTGAACGGCCAGGAGGGAAATGATATCGGTCTGAAAAAAAATCTGGCGGACATGGGCGTCTTTGACGCCAGGATGGCGCTGTATCTGTTTTACCGGCTCCGGCGGTTTCACGAGATGGGGTTTTCCGGATTTGAGGGCAGATATTACAGCCTGTTTCACAGTTTCACCGAAGATATGGGGCCTGCGGTAAGTCTTCAGGCGCTGATCACGGCATATGCCTACAAGGCCGTCATCACCCGGAAGGTTACCCACCTGCACATCCCCGACAGCCCGGTGATCGAGAGTGAGCGTCGTCAGATTCTTTTCGGCGCGGCCATCGGGATTCCGACGTTTTTTGTCGAAAAAGACACACCCAACGTTTTTATGCGAAAAATTTTGGCGGAAACGGCGCGTACCCGTCCCAGCAGCCGCTACCCGAACTATATCCGGGTGCATCACATCGAATATCGCCGGGCGCTTGTAAAAATCCTGCGCCGGGATGCCGCCGATCTGATTGAAATGATGTACCTGAAGGAAGTCATGAACGATCTGGAAGCCCGCATTGACGACCCGGAACATGCGGCGTCGGGCAAACTGACGCGTCAGATACTGGATCACGCCGGCGCTGCAACCCCATTCAGGCTGCGCGGCGATGAATTCAACCGGGCCGCCGAAGCGGTTTATCGGAACGATCTGCGCAGACAGCACCTGACAGAAGCCATGTCGGTGTTTGAAAAAGAATGCCTCGATCTGGAAAAAGCCGCCGCCACCCATGATTCCGAACTGGCGCAGGCGCTGCGCCGGTTGCTCCGTGAAAAGTCGCTTCGGGAATTTTTGCCGGAAATTCGTGACGAAGTGCTCAAAGATCGGATAAACATCCACCACCTGGGCGTCCTGATATGTATTCTGGTGCTGCTCAGTCATTACGATACGACAAAAAATGAAAATGCCGCATCATCATAGTCCTCACCAATACATCGACCGGGAGACCGGAAGCGTTCAGACCGAATCCCTCTGTGCGGATTCACTCATTGCCTGGATGTATGACAGCGCACGCGAAAACGCACGGTGGCTGTTCAATGCATTGATATCACGCAGATTTTCAAAGATGCTGGCGTGGATTCACTACGATCTGCGGCGATATCTCCGCCCGCGCGAGATTCAGCGCATTTTTCGTTCGCTGCATATCGAGCCTGGAGACATCGCCGATGATATTTCCGGTTACATCTGCCTTCGAGATATTTTCGAACGAAAGATCCGATACGCAACCTGCCGCCCCATGCCGTCCGCCGAAGACACCGCCGGCGTGGTGACGTCTCCGGCGGACGCCCGGATGCTGGTCGGTTCATTTTCGGAGATCTCCGGATTTTTCATCAAAGAGAAGTTTTTTGACGGCACACATCTGATCGGCGCCGACAAATCCAAATGGCTGACGGCATTCAGGAAGGGCGATGCGGCGATTTTCAGGCTGACCCCGGACAAATATCATTACAATCACGCCCCGGTTTCCGGAACCGTCGCCGATTATTACCACATATCCGGACGCTGCCATTCCTGCAACCCGGGCGCTGTCGTACGCGCGGTGACGCCGCTTTCCGAAAATCAGCGCGCGGTGACGATTCTGGATACGGATACGGACGGAGGATCCCGCGTGGGATACGTGGCCATGATCGAAATCGCGGCCATGATGATCGGTGACATCGTTTCGTGTTACAGCGATGTCGCCTACGACCATCCCAGGGCGCTTCATGTCGGCATGAAAATCCGAAGGGGACAGCCACAGAGTCTGTACCGCCCGGGCAGTTCCACAACCGTCCTGATTTTTGAGAAAGGCCGCGTCCGATTTTCCGAGGATATCCGGCGCAACATGACGCGGCTGGACGCCGTCAGCCGATATTCCTGCGGATTCGGTCTGCCCCTGGTGGAAACGGATGTCCGCGTCCGGTCTGAAATCGCCCGCCGGATTACGCTCCCGGCTTCAAGCTCGATCGGGAAAATCAATCTGTAACGTCAATCCTGAAAAGGAGGTTTTATGCAACACCTGCTGATCGTAGCGGCCCTGGCCATCCTGCTCACCGTGATCATGCGGTGGGGGTTCAAACATCTTCCGGAAGAAAAATGGCAGATTCTGGCGTCTGTGCCTCACCACAAGCAGGATGCCGCTTCATGGACGGGCGTCAATTTCACATTCTATGGATTCTTCAGCGCCTGCGCCTATACCTTCGCGGCGGCGGCGCTGATTCTGCTGCTTGAATCCGTCAGGGTTTCCCTGTTCGGGCTGATCGTCCTGATCGTCTGTGTTCTGAGCGTATGCATTCCGGCTTCCAAAATCATCGCCCGAATTGTGGAAAAGAAAGCCTCCACATTTACGGTAAGCGGCGCATCCTTCACCGGTATTGTCCTGACACCGGTTGTTGTCGTCGCCATCAACCATTTTCTGGGACGATTCATGGGGGCCGCGCTGCCGGTCATGACCATCATGGCGGCGCTTTCCACCGCCTATGCCTTCGGAGAAGGCACAGGACGACTGGCCTGCATCAGCTTCGGATGCTGTTACGGTAAACGCCTGTCCGAATGCCCTTCCTGGGTACAGCGCTTTATGCGCCACGCCTGTTTCGTATTTTCGGGTAAAACCAAAAAAATCGCCTACGCGCACGGGCTTGACGGCCAAAAAGTTCTTCCGGTTCAGGCGGTTACCAGCCTCATTTTCTGCGTGGCGGGGCTGATCGGTTTCTACCTCTTTCTGGAAGGCCATTATCCGCTGGCCTTTATTCTGACCGTATTCATCACTCAGACATGGCGGTTGATTTCCGAGCTGTTCCGGGCGGATTACCGGGGTGAAGGCAGGATATCCGCATATCAGATACTTTCCAGCGTTTCCATCGGACTGGCCGTAATCTACGGCGTCTTTTTCCCGGCGGATACGCCTCTTGCCGCCGATATTCATGCGGGTTTTGCCGCCATGTGGAACCCGTTTGTCATCATCCTGCTGCAATTCATATTTGTATCCATTTTTGTCTATACCGGTAAAAGCCGGGTGACCGGATCTATTCTGATGTTTTACGTGGTGCAAGAACGCATATAGCGGTGTTGTGTTCGTCCTGCCTTGATTTGATAACATTAAACCGCCCTGCATCATCACGCTGCCGATTGATAACCGATAATTGTTCGGTAACTGTTACCAGGTGAACAACAAAAGGTGTCTTTTTTTCTTCAGAAATATGTGGTATGTACCCTTGATGAATTCTCAGAATTTCGACTTTTTCGATGGCATCAATTCAAACAACAGGAGGTAGTACGATGATCCCGGAAAAACTGCTGGAAATTATGAAACAGGATGGGGTTGTTGCCATTGCGACATTGGGAATGGATGGACCGCATCTGGTCAACACCTGGAATAGCTACACCAGAATATCACCAGACGGACGATTGTTTATTCCTGCGGGTTACATGCACAAGACAGAGGCTAACGTTGCCCACAACCCGAATGTGCTGATTACGCTGGGAAGCAGCAAGGTCAAGGGCTTACACGGGGCAGGCGCCGGTTTTTTGATCAAGGGAAAGGCGGCCTTCATTACATCCGGACCTGATTTTGATTTCATGAAAGCAAAATTCAATTGGCTGCGAGCCACCTTGGCCATTACCATTGATTCTGCTACCCAAACCTGGTGAAGAGGGAACTTACGGTATGGATAATAAAAGTTGGCCATAGGGTGGATAGATTTTGAAATGAATACAGAAAACGAGTCGGTGACGGACGATCTGGAGCAGATTTTTTCCGCTCTGCGTCATGAATTCGGCAACACGGTCAATTCTCTCAAAATGACCATAGACATACTGATTCGGAATTACCACGATTTTGACGAAAAAGCGCGTCTCGAATTCTTGCACAGGGCGCAGGATCAGGTCGAACGTCAGCACCGATTTCTGGATGCCATGCGAAAATACGCCCGCGCCACGGTTCGCGAACTGGAAGAAATCCCGCTGATAACATTCTGGAACGACTGTGTCGTTCTGCTGCGTCAGCGACTTGAAGATAAACACATCCGATTCTCTCACCACATTCAATCCGACCCCTGTCACATTATCGCCAATTCACTGGCGGTTCAACACATACTGGAACATCTTGTGGAAAATGCAGAGGAAGCCATTTCAAATGTGGCCTTTCCGGAAATAGAGTTGGCCGCCTGCAAACAAGCCACCTATATGATCGTGCAGATTCAAGACAACGGACCTGGAATTCATGCGGATATCCGGGACCGAGTTTTTATGCCATTTTTCACGACCCATAACGGTCACGCAGGGCTGGGACTCTCTATCTGCCGAAAATTGTTGAATCAAATGGGCGGACGTCTCGAACTGAACAACCGACAACCTTTCGGCGTCGATGCCTGCATATGGCTGAGAACCCTCTGACGCAGGACATTTCCGCGTGGTTTTTGTCGTATCCATGACGTTCGATATTTCAGACCCCAATCGCATCCTTTCCTTTCATCGTCGTTTCGTATATAATCGCCCCCATGATATCGAATGACAGCCATGCTGGACAATCCGTCAACCACCATATTCTGAACTTCGGGCGCATGATCAAATTCAGCCACACGGTCTTCGCCCTGCCGTTCGCGCTCTCCGCGGTGGTGCTGGCGCGTCATCAGGCG
>JAJYBO010000159.1 GCA_021778975.1 Deltaproteobacteria bacterium | reverse complement strand
TCTGGGCAATATGATGGTGAATGTGGTTCCCTGACCGGGAGCGCTTTTAACAGTCATTTCCCCATGGTGTTTTTTAATGATGCCATAACTCGAAGACAGCCCCAGTCCGCTGCTTTGCAACCCCTTGGTGGTAAAAAACGGCTGAAAGAGACGTTGCAGATTTTCTTCAGAGATACCAACCCCCGTATCCGTAACCGAAAGATGCACCATCCCATTGACCGTACAGGATGTGATGGACAGGATGCCGCCATCGGGCATGGCTTCCAGAGCGTTTTTGATGACATTGACCAGCACTTCGTACAGCTCCGACGGATTGCCTTCGATCAAGGCATCCAGGGGGCGGGTGAAGTTCATATGATATTTATGCAGATCAATCGGATTGGCCCAAAGAGGACGGGTCAGTTGGACGGCTTCGGATATCAGCTCTCCGATGTCGAATACCTTGGTTTCATCAATGTCATCGGTTTTTACCAGGGTAAAGTCCTTGATGCGGCGAACGATGTCTGCACCCCGATGACATGCGTCAATAAGGGTCAGAAGCGCATCCCGGCTTTTTCGGATTTCGCCGGTCCCCAGTTTGGCCAGTGCGGTTTCACCGGCGCCCAGCATCATCTGCAGCAGGTTGTTGAAATTGTGGGCCACGCCAGCAGCCATCTCACCGACCGCGGACAACCTTTCATTTCGAATCAACGCTTCTTCCATCCGCTTTCGGGCGCTGATGTCCCGTGCGACGCTGAGAATCGCCGGTTTGTGCCGAAACTCGATGAGCCTGGAATGAAACTCGAACGGGATAACCTCGTCCGTACGGGTAAGCACTTCAAATTCACACTGAACGGCTTCGCCGGAGCGAACCTGCTTTCCGATGCGACCCAGCAATCCGTACTGGGACGGACGGACAATGTCACGAAAAGAGAGCTGCATCAGCTCATTGCGATCGTATTTCAGCCGTTCGCACGCCACATCATTGGCTTCCAGGAAATTTCCCTGGGAATGGCAGATAAACACCGGATCGGTCACATTCTGAAAAAGTTCTTTGTAGCGGAGCAGCGTCTCTATTTTTTTGCGTTCGGTAATGTCTCTTACCAATGCGACAAAATATTTGTCGCCCTGAATATCCACCACCGTTCCGGTCACCTCGGCGTCCACCAGCGAGCCTGATTTGGTCGCATATTGTCTTTCAAGTATGCGGACAAACCCATTTTCCAACGCCTTGCGGATGTTGTCCTCAACCCCCACGGTCATGGGGCAGAGAATATCCTCGACGTTCATGCCAAGAAGCTCCTGACGTGAATAACCGAGCCATTCGGTGGTGAAGGGATTGCAATCCATGATGCGACGGGTCTGAACGTCAAACATGTAGATGGCTTCCGGAGCGCTCTCGATGATGGACCGGAAATTGGCTTCCGATTTGCTCACTTTGTCCAGCGCATGGGTGAATTCAGCGGAGGCTTCTTTGAGCAGATTGGTCAGAATGTCCGATTTGCGTTCGGCCTGTTCCAGCAGATCTTCGAGTTCGCGGATTCGTTGCGTCAGGGCATGTTCTGAAGTCATCCCTTAGATTCCTATCACGCTCAGAGCGAGGCTTTCATTGTGCAGACAATTGGCAGGTGGAGACCCCATGGGGCAAAATTCACCATAGGAATAAAAACCGACAATGGGGATATCGGGACCGAATTCCGTGCGAATCCGAGAGATTTCCTCTGTAGTTCTCGGCCCCAGAACAATTCTGCGCGCCATGCACGAATAACAGAAAATAATCCCCGGCTTTCTGTCACCAATGGCCGACTTCACATCCCTGGCCGCCAAAGCGGCGGCATCCAGAATGGACGATTTGTCGCCACATGTCAGATTGACCATCGCGCCTTCGGGGATCTCTCCGGCGAACGTTATCGAACGATCGTCATGATTTACCGACATGCTGGCGCGCAGCACATAGGATTCATGGGCGTCTGCCCCCATCCGCCCCCTGACGAAGCCTAAAGGATATTCCACGCCTATAACCGGCAATTTTTTCGCATGAGGCCCCAGGAAACGTTCATAGACATTCAGAGCCGGCTCACCGTTCAATTCATAGACAACCCTGCCAATTGCACGGGTCACCCGTTTGGGCAAACCAACCGGCGCCCATCCGCTGCGAACGCCAACCCCCATGCCAAAATCGCCATGGAACGCAATGCCGCAAACCGCATCCGTATAGATGCGACCTGCGCCGAACTGGCAGGTTTTCCGGAATTCACCGTTATCTCCGGCGGCACCGCCGCTGACCGGAACACTGTCTCCGAATACAGCGGCCATTCCCCTCAAAATGGCGCATCCGTTGCCCGTAAGTCCGTCGGAGAAAATGTGAATACATGCCGGCGTGGCGGAAAGAGACTCCGCCAATCGGCGCCCGGCCGCTTCACTGTCTTTTCCCAGTTCGGGAATTGTGACAATTTCAAAATCAATAGCGTCGCTGACGATGCCGGCCAGCACCGCGGAATTGATACTCAACCCGCTGCCGGAGATTTCCCCGGAAGTAGTGCAGCCAACAAGCTGATCTGTTCCCGCACCTTCGCAGATCCCCTGAATCAATGCGTCCATACCGGAAAGCGGTGCGCAAAACAGCCAGCACGCATCGGGCGTTTGTCCCAACCGGCGCTGCAGGGACTCTCCCAACCGACGGCCGACGTCACCTGTGAAAGTCTCACAGGTCTTTATACTTGCCGCTCGAAACACGACGATTGTCCCCCATGTATTTTAGATATTTGGAAATTACCTCAGCAACAGCATTTCAATCCCGCAGCCAGGGCGTTACAGCGCGCTTCTTCCATGACGGTTTTCAGCGCCACATTCCGCTCGACGGCTGCACGTTTGCAGTCTTCGTATTCGGGGGTGACATTGATGATCTGATTTCCACGGATGGCCGTCTTGCAGGAAATTGCACCGAATCGCGTGTCCACGGTCATGAATTCACGTTGGAGCGTATAGCGGTTGTCCAACCGCCACCGCAACCCAATGGTGGTGGTCTCCCTGAACAGAAAGTCGGAAAAAGTCGCCACCATCTCTGGACAGCACAGAATCGTGACCAGAGTGCCACAGCGGTTTTTTTTCATTTGAACCGGCGCGCAGAAGACATCCAGCGCTCCCATTTGAATCGCTGTTTCGATGAGATACGCATAAATCTGGGGATTCATGTCGTCAATGGTGGTTTCAATGGTCGCGGTCTGCTCCAGGGTGAACATCGTGTCGGGTTGAGGTGCGGAGCCGATGAAAACACGCAGCATGTTGGCAATAGACCGATCCGCCGTACCCGCCCCGTGACCGACGCACTCCACGGTCATGGCCGGAAGCGGCCCGAATTCACGCGCCAGTGTCGTCAGGATCGCCGCGCCGGTGGGGGTCAGAAGCTCTCCCTGAACGCCTGTCGAATAAACGGGTTTGCCCCGAACGAGTTCGGCGGTGGCAGGCGCCGGTACAGGCAGGACGCCGTGCGCACATTCCACAGTGCCAGTCCCCACATGCAGCGGTGAACAGATGATGGTGTCTATCTCCAGGGCGTGGATACCGATGACGCCGCCGACCACATCAATGATCGCGTCCATGGCCCCCACTTCGTGAAAATGGATCTGATCCGGCGTCGTGTTGTGAACCTTTGCCTCGGCTTCCGCCAGACGCCTGAATATCCGGATGCTGTCGCTTTTTATGACTTCAGAAAGAGCGCTGTTGTTGATAATTTCCGTGATATCTTCCAGATGGCGATGATGGTGGTGGTGTTCATGCGCATGACAATGGTCATGGCCGTGTTCATGGCCGATGTCCACCAGCGCCTGGGTGCCGGCGATACCGTTTTTGGTCACAGCGGCTTTGGCGATATCGTAATGTGACAATCCCAGTTTCGCCAGTTCCTGCTTCAAAAGCGCCAGTGACAGACCCGCATCCAGCAGAGCGCCCAGAATCATATCGCCGCTGGCGCCCGAAAAACAATCAAAATACGCTATTTTCATGGTTGATGCCCTCTGATTGCTGCTGCCATTTTGTTGATCAAACTGGCCTGATATCCCGCTCCGAACCCGTTGTCAATATTGACGACCGATACGCCTGAGGCGCAGCTATTGAGCATGCTCAGCAGCGCCGCGATGCCGCCAAAACTGGCTCCGTATCCCACACTGGTCGGAACGCCGATGACCGGGCACGAAACCAGCCCCCCGACCACACTGGCCAGCGCCCCCTCCATACCGGCGATCACGACGGCCACATTCGCCTTGAACAGTTCATCGCAGGAATCGAGCAGACGGTGCAGTCCGGCGACGCCGACATCGTAGAGGCGGTCAACCCGGTTTCCCAGCGTCGCGGCGGTGACCGCCGCTTCTTCGGCGACCGGGATGTCCGATGTGCCCGCGCACACCACGGCGATACGTCCGATTGCTTCCACGGCTTTCGGCTGGACAACGACTATACGGGCATCCTCGTAATAGCGACAATCTTCCGTGATGGTCAGGATGCCTTCATATATCCGGCTGTCGGCCCGTGTGGCCAGAATGTTGCGATGGTGCGGTGTCATCCTTCCGACGATCCCCTTGACCTGTTCCACGGTTTTGCCCGCGCAATAAATGACTTCCGGAGCGCCGTTTCGCAAACAGCGGTGATGATCCACCTTGGCGTATCCCAAATCCTCGAAAGGCAGTTTTTTCAGGCGATGCAACGCATCTTCGGTACTGACCTGGCCGCTTCGGATACCGGCGATGAGTTCCATGAGCCGTTGATTATCCATTCTGATGTTTCTCCTTTGACAGGATGCCCCGGTTGAGGCTTCCCATGGAATACCCTTCAATGTCCAGGGTCACGAACTGAAACCCGATTTTCCGGAAAAAATCCGCTATCCGGCCGCGGATAGCCGCGTCCATGAACCGGTGGATGGCATGGGGTTCCACCTCGATGCGCGCCACGGCGCCATGATGCCGAACCCGTAACTGGCGACAGATGCCCAACTCGCGCAAAAAAGTCTCTCCCCTGTCAATTTGTCCGAGTTTTTCGCTGGTGATGGTGTCGCCGTACGGCACCCGGGAGGCCAGACATGCGAAAGAGGGCTTGTCCCAGGTAGGCAATCCGAACTGTCGGGACAACCGGCGGATTTCTTCCTTGTTCAGCCCGGATTCGCTCAAAGGGCTTCGGATGCCCAGTTCCCGAACGGCCTTCAACCCTGGGCGGTAGTCGTTGAAATCGTCACGGTTGGTCCCGTCAATGACATCATGAAAGCCTTTTTCTCCGGCGACCTGCCGGAGCAAGTTCAGCCGCCTCTTTTTGCAGTAATAGCATTTGTCCGGAGTGTTGGCGGTAAATTCCGGATAGTTCAGATCGTCGGAGTTGATCTGAAAGTGAACCGCGCCAATCAATTCGGCCATGGCGACAGCGTCTTCCCAGTCCGTATGGGAACTCAGCGGAGAGACGGCGGTTATGGCAGCCGCCTTTTCGCCGAGTACATCATGGGCGACCTTCAGCAGAAGCGTACTGTCCACCCCTCCGGAAAACGCCACCAGCGCATCGCCCATCTGTTCGAGCAGCGTCTTCAGATGTGACAGTTTGTTATTCAGATTTGTGTCGTCCATGTTTGTTCCAGAGGGCAGGATCAGGGGATGCGATACCCATCACGCAGCTTTTTGCAGGGATGGTTTCATTGTCACACAATTGGCCAGACATCCGGGATCCGGCAGCCCCAGCCGGCGTTGCGTGTGATAGGCGATGGCCGGGCAGCCCCCGTGACAGAGATCAAAACGGTGGCAGCTTTCACATGATTTGATTTCTAATTGTCTGAAAGATTCGAACACCGGCGATGTGTTCCAGATAGCGGAAAAATCGTCTTCCGGCAGCTTTCCGGCCAGAAATTCCGGCTCTTGCAGGAAAGCGCAGGGAAAAATCTCCCCTCGCGGAGACAGGCAGCAGGTCAGTTTACAGGCGCCGCACATGTTCAGCCCCAGAGACCGGCGCTCTTCAGTGGCGACCGAAAAAAACGAGTCTCCGGTAGAAACGGCCAAATGCCGGGACAACCACTGAGAAAAATCGGCCATCTGCTCGCGCTGCACATTGAGTTCCGACCACGACTGCTTGCCGCGGCCCGATGGCCTGAAACGGGATACCCGCAGTTTGGCGCCAAAGGAGGCAGCCAGCTTCACGAGCGCGTCGAGTTCGGGATAGCTGCGACGGGTCAACACGCAATTGATGCTGACGTCAATATCGAGGTTACGCAGATATTCCAGTGCATTCAGAACCTTTTTGAAACTCCCGTCCCCGCGGATGGGGTCATTGGCCTGTTCGCTGGCACCGTCTAAACTGACCTGGATATAAACCAGCGGATGGTTCAGCCGGCTGGCGGTTTGTTTATCAATCAGCGTCCCATTGGTGCTGATACATGTCACCATGCCTCTGTCGTGGGCATAGTCCATCAGATCCAGAAAATCCGGACGCATCAGTGGTTCACCGCCGCCGATGTTGAATTGAAAAACTTTCCGCGCCGCCAGTTGGTCAATCACCTGCATGGCCTGTTCGGTGGTCAGTTCGTCGTCTCGCTTGCGGCCGGAATCTGACAGACAGTGAATACAGCGCAAATTACACGCGTAGGTCACTTCCCATGTCACATTGACAGGGGCGCACAGCCCCATTTCAACATATCGGTTGCTCATGGATGAGGCCTTTTGTCTCCAATCGGTTCATGATTTCGAAAATGCGTTCTTGGACCCATGACGGCGCACCTTTCACCAGCGCTTC
>JAJYBO010000158.1 GCA_021778975.1 Deltaproteobacteria bacterium | reverse complement strand
ACCATCTGATGATTCAGTTCATCCAGAACAGGCAGTTTGGGAAATTTGGCAAGCAGGGAAGATTTGCCGTCCGTATCTCTGTCCCGAAGCAGGTACATGAAGCTGAGGCCAAAAGAAATGGCAAACGCCGAATACCCGATGAAGCAGGTGATGACATGCGCGATCAGCCAGTTGCTTTTGAGTGCGGGCAGCAGGGGCTGAATCTGATCGTTGACGTTCGGGGACAGCGACGCGTAGGCAATGGCCAGAAATGCAATCGGCATGGTGAAAGCGCCGATGATCCGGTTGCGGAATTTCCGTTCGATGACCAAATAGACAGCCGTAAGCGTGCCTGAAAAAAAGACCAGGGATTCATAGAGGTTGGAAAGCGGCGCATGGCCGTATCCCAGCTTGTAGGATTCCATCCAGCGCAGTGCAATGCCGGTGACGTTTCCGATCAGCCCGGCGACAGCCACCCAGGTGGCCAGTCGCCCTGGCTCCGGTTTTTTGAATATCCAGGACGCCACATATAAAAAGGCGGTAAATCCATATACAAAGGTTACGACGGACAAAATGCCGGAACTGTTCATGATGCGCTTCCTTTATCGCAGAATCGTTGGGGTGGATGAATACAAGCTATACGTGTGAAGAAGGTGGCGGCGTCTGAATCAACGCTGCCGCGATGTCATCCATTTTCTTTCGGATGGCAAGTCGGTTCTTGTTGGTGACGCCATGAATCCGGATATCGCAGGCGCGTTCGCCCGGATGGATTTCGATACACAGTTGCTGGTGAGACATGAAAAATGCGATGATACACCCGGTAATCATCAGAAGAAATCCGGTATAGACAACCCATACGCCCGGGTCTCTGGTAATCTGAAGCCCTGTGTAGTATCGCTGTTCGGTTTCCGCGATACCGATGGTGACATCTCCCTGACGCATCCGGTCGAATTTGGGGAAGCCCAGCGGCAGTACAACTTCTACGGGTGTCCCTTTCGGAGGCGTCAGCATTCCGGTAAAGGCGCTGCCGATGGAGGTTCCCATGTACTGATAGTCCTGGTGAAACGCCGTAACCATAAATGTTCCCAGATTTTCCGGAATATCAATGGTCTGTCCGGGTTCGATCTTTTTCTGATATACCATGCCGCTGGCGCGGCTCGTGAAGCTCAGCGTCAGATGCCGCGGCGGCAGGGCGCCATAGCTGGACTGAAAAAAATTGATTCCCCGATATCGCAGGGGATCGTTGACGAGGATATCCCGGGTCAAAACCGGTCTGCCATTTTCCAGAATGGTCAGGGTGGAGCGATATTCGCTGGGGACGCCTGAATCGTAGTGCTGAACCGAAAATTTGTCACAGCGCACCTGAAACCCCAGCGGTATGGGGTGCGTGGAACCATTCAGCAGAATGCTGGAAATCGCTTCGCCCTCCGCGATATTGGCCGAGCCGTCAAACCCCCAGAAAGACCCGATCAGGCCCCCCGCCAGCAGCAGAATGACGCTCAGATGCACCACATATACGCCGATACGCGTCCAGCGATGGATCTCCCCCCAGACACAGACGCCTTCCGGGATTTTCTCGGTACGGACGTTTTTCACGTTTTTGGACAGAAGCCTGAACGCGTCCGCCTGAAGTTGCTCGCAGGGCGCATTGACGGCAAGCTGATGATGGTGCGGAGAATTGTGAAACCGGGATAAACGCAATGCAGGTTTGGCGACAATAATTTTCCAAACACCCGGAAGTCTGTCTATCGAACACACGACAATATTGGCGGCCAGCAGCGCCAGCAGCAACTGGAACCACCAGGAATGATACATATCGAACATGTCCAGCACCGCCAGCAGACGGTACAGCTTCAGACCGAACGTATGAAAATAGGCCGATGGATCCTGATTCTGGGGGATGACGGTGCCAATGATAGAGGTTGCCGCCAGTGTCAGCAGAAGCGCCACCGTCAACCGGACCGATGCAAAAAAACCGAATATTTCGGATGATAATTTTCGGGATGTCATGAATTCTCCGTCACGGAAAATATCCGCCGTGAAATGCGTTGTGAAATGTTCGCGAGGGTGATGCCAGCGGTTTGCAGCTTATAGCAAAATCTGAGCGGGGCTTCAACACCGACGCTTTTGTAAACGGATACGGTCACAAACCGCCATTCCTTTACCCTCTCCGGCGGGAGAGGGCGTCACCGGTCATGGGGCGGGTGAACGTGCAGCGCCCGTATCCTGCGCCGATTTTTTCGGCAGAATCTGTATGACCGACAATTTCTGATTGTTCAGATATCGGGTTGCCAGTTGGTGAATTTCTTCCGCGGATATCGCCGCATAATCCTTCTGAAAGCTACGGCACCAGTCAATCTGCTGCGGATACCGGGAAGACCCCATCAGCACGGAATTCAGCCAGTAATCGTTGGTGCGCACCGTATCCCGGATGCCTGTCAGCACCGGATCCAGTGTGCGGCGCAGTTCATCCGGGGCGATGGTTTTTTCGGAAAGCCCCGCGGCGATGGCCTTAACGTCCTGGATAACCTTCTCCGCATCTCCCGGATTGACGGTGATGATCGTCTGAAACAGCCCGTATCCCGGATAGGCCCGGCTCGGCATGTTAAACGCCGCGGGTGAGTAGGCCGCGCCCAGTTTCACCCGGATATCGCGTCGGAGACGATCCGAAAATACTTCCCCCAGCACGGAGAGCCTGCGAGTTTGCTGAATGTTCCAGAAATCATCCGTCGGATAGGCCATCATCACCAGGGCCTTGGGAATATGGGTATCCACCGACAGGGTTAAATCCTTGCCAGCCGGAAATTGGGGCGACACTGGTTTCGGCTGTGTGAAATCCGTTGAACGCTGCGGCAGATTCCCCATATAGCGGGCCGCCAGATGAATCACGGCAGGAATATCCATATCGCCGACAATCGAAATTTCCAGCGCGCTGTGCTGAATTGCCGGCAGTATCCACGATGTAACATCAGTTAAGGTCAACTTCCTGTATTCATCATCGGCGGGAAGCCCCAGCCGGGTGTCGCCGCCGCCCCAGAAACGCATGGCGCGCAGCATGGCGACACCGTTGACGGAACGCGAAAGTTCCCCATATTGCTGGGCGTAGCGTTCCATACACAGGGTGTACGCTTCCGGACGGAACGCGGGATCCATTATATCCGCATAGAGAAGCTGAAACATGAGTTCAAGTTCTTTGGGAGCGGATGCCGCTTCGAACGCGAACTGATTTTCGCCGACTTTGAACCCGACAGCGGTGTTTTTGCCGGCAAGCGCCCTGTCCAACTCTTCACGGGTCAGTTTGCCCAGACCGCTTTCACGGATGACTTCGGACGTCAGATAATCCAGACCCGGTTTACCGGCCGGTTCGGAAGCACTGCCCCCACCGAATGTCGCCGCCGCGATGATCTGATTTTTCTTGAAATCGGTTTTTTTCAGGTTGAGCCGGACACCATTGGCAAATTCCACCCGAACGACGCCCAGATCGGAGATATCGTCCTGATGGACGATTTTCCCCGGTGTTTGCGGCACGGAAAGATAGGGAAAGGTAACGGCCGCGTATTCCGTCGGCGCCGCCACCATCGCCTTCTGGCTGTCCCGCCATGCGGACAATATCTGTTGCACCGGCGACACGCCATTTTCGTCCTGAAGTCGGACATTGCCGGTCAATTCGACCAGACGCTGGTCATGCTGTCCCCACAGGGCTTTGAGCGCGTTATGAATGTCGTTGGCGGACAGAGACTGAATGAACGGGCCAAAAAGTTCCTTCTGCTGCTCCGGAGATTGTGTGACACGATCGTTTTCGATATCGGATATCACTTCACTCGCCAGGGTCTGACTGTTTCGGGTCGCGGCTTTCGAGACCGCGTCATCGAGCCATGCCAGATAGTCGGATTTGGCCCGGGTGACTTCGGTTTCAGAAAACCCGTATTCCAGAGCGGATCTCAATTGCTGTTCCATTGCCGCCAGCGTGGCTTTCCAGTTCTGGGGATCGCATTGCGCGGATAGTTGCGCCATGTGAACCCCATCCACAAAACGCCCGGAATGAACGCCCGCAGCGGTAAACGGCGTTCCCGGCTTTCTGGTGAGGGCATCCAGGCGGTTCTGGATGATTTGATCCGCCAGCGCCCGCACGGTGTCTTCTTTTTCAAGTTGAACAGAGTCTGGCCGGTGCTCTCTGGAATACATCATGCCGATACTGACACTCGCGGCGCCGGCTTCCGCCTCGTAATGATAAAACGCCCTGACGCCATGATTGTCAACGGTTCCCATTTCGGGCGCCGGCTTCGCTTTGGCTCTGGCGGCAAGCGAATGAAAGGCGCGTTCAATGAGCGTTTGCGTCAGTGCCGGTTCGATGTCGCCGACCACGACCAGCGTCATATTTTCGGGCCTGTACCAGGTATCGTAGAACTGTTTGATGTCTTTTCGGTTTGCATTTTGAACGATTTCTTTTTTGCCGATGGGAAACCGTTTTGAGATCAGTGCGTCCGGCAACGCGAATTGAATGGTGGAAACAAAAGTCCGATAGCTTGCAGAATCCCGCGTCATTTTCTCCGCCAGCACCACCTTGCGTTCCCGATTGATTTCACCGGGCAGCAGGAGCGCGCCGCCGGCGAAATCGCGCAGCACGATCAATCCTTCGGTCAGATTTTTCCGGGAACCGTCCGGCAACAACATGTCATACACCGTGTGGGTAAACCCGGTCTGGGCGTTGGCATCCGCCCCGAAATCCATGCCGATCCGCTGAAAATATTTGATCAGCGCGCCTGGTTTGAAATGGGTGCCGCCGCAATATTCGAGGTGTTCGAGAAAATGCGCCAGACCTTGCTGGGCGTCGGTTTCATTCAGGGAACCCGCATGAACCACCAGGTGCATACTGACGCGGTTTTTGGGAGTCTGATTGGGCATCAGAACATAGCGAAATCCGTTGGAAAGTTTTCCGAACACCAGCGCGGGATCCGGTGACAGGTCGCTGTGTTCCTGGGGCCACGCCGGTGCTGTGGCGGCGAAAGCCCGCTGCGTCCAACCGCCGTTTAAAAACGGAGGAAAAAGAGTGGGGGTGGAAAAGACGAGTGCTGCAAGGCAGATACAGATAACGGGTCTCAGAAGACGCATATGCGCCGGGATGTGTTTTGGCCGGCATAATCTCTGTTTCATGTGAGGCTCCAGTGGATAACACCGCCATGTGCATTGATCGCGGCGTCATTCCGGTTATGGGTCATCGCTATTCATCGAAAAGAAAAGTGCGAACAAAATAAGACAGATCGTTTCAATTGGCAATGGGGGAAGATAATGATTTCATACCAGACAGCAGAGCATAGAGCAGGAATACTTGTTTGATGGCGGACAGTTTACGGCATCCACTGACCCAGCGCCCTACAGCTTGCCTTTTTTGATAATGGCCGTCAGGAGCCACACGCCCATCAGCGCCGCGGTAATGAAGCCGATAAAACCAATGAACGATATGCCATATACCAGCGGTGGAATTTTGGAAATGACGATCAGCGCGGAGCCGATAATCAGAGCGGCGATAACAATCGCGAAGGCAATGCGATTACTGGTCTGGTCCTGGGTGGCCATCAGGGTGTCGAGACCCGTCTGTTCGATACGAACCGTCAGTTTCTGCTGACGTATCAGGCGGCTGATTTCCAGCATGTCCTGAGGAAACTGCTTTATGAAGCCCAGCATCGTGGACGTCAATTGCAGGATATCGCCAGCAAGCCTGTCCGGTTCGAGTCTGGCCAGTTTGACTTTTTGAATGTAAGGGGTTGCATGGGCCACCATGTCGAAATCCGGGTGCAACGCCAGCGCAATGCCTTCAATGGCGCCAATGGCTTTCAGCATGAGAAAAATATCCGGCGGAATTCTCAGGCGGTGAGTTGCCGCCAGTTCCAGAAGATGCTGGAGGAGTTTGCCAATGTTGATATCTTTCAATGGCCTGTACAAATGCCGCCCCATGAATTCGGAAACATCTTTTTCAAATTCTCGCAGATTGGGTTCCCTGTCCCATTCGGTGATTTTCAGCAGCACCTGAACCGCACGGGATTCCTGCTGATGGACGATGCTGTCCACCAGATCGACAAAATCCTCGCGGGTTTTTCGATCCACCATCCCCATCATGCCAAAATCCAGCAGGCAAATAACGTTTCCTGGCAGCACATAGATATTGCCAGGATGCGGATCCGCGTGGAAAAAACCGTGATGAAAAATCTGTTTTAAACAGATATCCGCTCCCCGCACCGTAATCAACTTTCGATCCAGCCCCGCGGCCTCGATAGCCGCGAGGTCGGATATCTTGATGCCGTCAATAAACTCCATGGTCAGTACCGCACGGCTCGATTTGTCCCGGAACACTTTGGGAATATAGACGGCGGGGTCGTTCAGAAACATGCCGGCGATACGCTCCATGCTGGCGGCCTCGATGGTGAAGTCTATTTCGTTTCCCATCGCTCTCGCGAATTCTTCCACGATGTTCACCGGGTTGTGAAAGGCGATTTCTTCGATGTGCCGCTCCATGAGGGTGGCCAAATGGAGCATGATTTCCAGATCCACTTCGATAGTCCGTTGAATGTCCGGTCGCCGGATTTTAATGGCCAGCACTTCGCCATCTTTGGAATACGCCCGGTGTACCTGAGCGATGGAGGCCGACGCGATCGGCGTTTCCTCCATACGGCTCACAAACGCTTCGACCGGAACACCGAATTCGGACAGAATGATCTTTTCTACCTCTCGATATTCGAAGGCCGGAACATTGTCTTGAAGTTTGGAAAATTCGGTCACGAAATCGGCGGGAATCAGATCGGGGCGGGTGGAG
>JAJYBO010000157.1 GCA_021778975.1 Deltaproteobacteria bacterium | reverse complement strand
TCCGATCTCATGCTGGATCATGAATATCTGGACAAAATGTGCGAAATTCCGCTGGCCATCGCTGCCTGCCCGACTGCCGCCATTCGTCCATCCAAGGTTGAATTTTCCGGCGCCCAGGTCAACAGCGTTGCGGTCAAAAGTGATCGCTGTATGTTCTGTGGTAACTGCTACACCATGTGTCCCGCCATGCCGCTGGCCGATGATGTGGGCGACGGCATCGTTCTGATGGTGGGTGGCAAAGTCTCCAACCGTATCAGCCGTCCGACCTTCTCTAAAGTCGTTGTTGCTTTTATTCCCAACGAACCTCCAAGATGGCCGACCACGACATCTACCATCAAAAAGATCGTTGATGTATATGCTTCCAACGCCAAGAAATATGAACGCCTCGGTGAATGGGCGGAGCGGATCGGCTGGGAAAGATTCTTTGAAAAATGCGAATTACCGTTTACGCATCATCTCATTGATGACTTCCGTGATCCGGCTTATTATACATGGCGTCACACATCACAGTTCAAGTTTTGATGCAGTTGAGACGCATTTGTAGAACTTAAAAAATAACGAAATGACAATAGAAAAAGTCCAGTGTCAGAGTGATCAATGGCTGACGCTGGACTTTTTACGATATTGTCACGATAAAGAGGCCAAAAAAATGGATAAAGAAGCTGGGAAAAAGGCTATCGTGGAATTTTTGACCAAAAAGTCAAAATCCAAATCCAAGTTTTATCTAAAAGATTTTTATGAAGTGATTCCCGAAGAAAAACCACGGGATGTGAAGAATCTGGTCAATGAAATGGTCAAAGATGGCATGCTGGAATACTGGTCAAGTGGCAGCACTACCATGATCGGGCTTAAAGGTGCGGGAAAACAGGCTGCAGCCGAAGACGAAGCATGATTTTTGTGCATACTCCCCGGATTCATCGTCAGTGAATTTTCCCAGAATCATCATCTCCGCCCTCAGAGGCGGATCAGGCAAAACGATCCTGTCTATCGGTGTTATTGCCGCCTGGAAAGGGCAGGGCAGCACCGTTATACCTTTCAAAAAAGGTCCGGATTATATTGATGCGGGCTGGCTTACCCTTGCGGCTGGCCAGCCCTGTTATAATCTGGATTCCTTTCTGCTGACATCTCGCCAGATTGTTGATTCCGTGATACAGCATTCTATAGATGCCGCGATCATGTTGATCGAAGGCAATCGCGGATTGTATGACGGTATTGATATTGAAGGCGCCACCAGTACAGCCGAGCTGGCAAAGCTGCTGCAAACACCGGTGATCCTCTGTATAGACTGTACTAAATCCACACGGACCATGGCGGCATCGGTCATGGGATGCCAGAATTTCGATCCGGATGTGCGTATCGAAGGCGTTGTTCTAAATCGGGTAGCTGGAAGCCGACACGAAAAAATTGTTCGCACCAGCATCGAACATCATTGCGGTATTCCGGTGATTGGCGCCATCCCGGTTCTGGATCATCAGATATTTCCTGAACGTCATATGGGGCTGGTGCCGACAGCAGAGCATACATGGGCGATGGGGTCCATTGATGCCGCGTCGAAACTGGCCATAACCTGTGTGGATATGGACAGACTTCGGCATATTGCGGAACACGCCGGGCCGATCCACGATGTTGAGACAGGTGAAAAGATATTGCGGCGTCAACACACGGCGGTTGTTGTAAAATCATCTTCATGCAGCAAGTCGCCCCGCATTGGTGTTATCAAGGACGCTGCGTTTCAGTTTTATTATCCGGAAAATCTCGAAGCGCTGATATCGGAAGGCGCCGAGCTGATTTATTTAAGCCCTCTTTCCCACACGGAATTTCCGGATCTGGATGCGCTGTATATTGGCGGAGGATTCCCAGAAACGCATGCGCAGATGTTGTCCGAAAATCTTTCCTTCAAAACAGGCATCCAGCGGCTTGCCGATGCAGGACTCCCCATTTATGCAGAGTGTGGAGGATTGATGTACCTGGGGGAAAGTATCGTTCTGGAAGGAACATCATACCCCATGTGTGGTGTTTTGCCCGTTCGTTTCGGTTTGCAAAAAAAACCTCAGGGACATGGATACACCCTTGTCACCGTAGATCAGGAAAACCCTTTTTATCCTGCAGGAATGGAAATTCGGGGGCATGAATTTCATTATTCATCCGTTCTGTCTTTTGAAGCGTCTGAAGCCTGCCGGCTTGTGTTCTCCATGAAACGCGGTGCGGGATTTTTAGATCACAGAGATGGTGTCTGTTATAAAAATACACTGGCTACCTACACCCATATCCATGCGGTGGGGACCCCTGTCTGGGCGGAATCTCTGGTTCGAAAGGCATGTTCTTTCATGAATAACCGCTCCTTGAACCCTGCCTCCTGAACCATTCCCTGTTTTCACGACACTCTTTTCAAAATATCACCAGCTTCTGAATGGTCTTGACGATCATTTCCGGGTCGTCCATTACCTGAAGAATGTCAATGTCATCCGGTGAGATGCGTTTTTCTTCCAGCAAGTGGGCCTTTACCCAGTCAACCAGCCCCTCCCAATAGCCGGATCCGACCAGAATTACTGGAAATGGTTTGATGCGGTGGGTTTGAATCAGCGTGACCGCTTCAAACAGTTCGTCCAGAGTGCCGAATCCGCCGGGAAAAATGATATACGCCATGGCATATTTGACGAACATAAGTTTTCGGATAAAAAAATATTTGAATTGTTGTGTAACCGTGGCATAGGCATTCGGTTTTTGTTCGTGCGGCAGGATGATGTTGAGACCGACCGATACGCCGCCTGCTGTGGCGGCGCCTTTGTTAGCGGCTTCCATGATACCACCTCCGCCTCCGGTAATGACGCCAATGTGCTGCTGCGCAAAGAGCGCCGCCAGATGCTCGGCTTTCTGGTAAATGGCTTCATCGGGTGTAATACGCGCGGAACCGAAAAAACTGACCGCAGGACCGATGTCGTGAAGCGCTTCAACGCCATCCACAAATTCTCCCATGATCCTGAAAAGTCGCCAGGATTCTCCGAGAGTGATATCGTCAATTAAAAACTGCTTTTCCATTGCAGAGGGTCTTCCTCAATGATTGGCCGGCATACAGCAGGCGGGTTATAAAATTCTTCAGGTTTTTCCGTGATATCCGATAGTGACATTCCCCTGTTCCACAATCACCGGAACCCGGCGGTCACCGGAAGAATATTGCAGCATTTCATCCAGTCTGGCGGGGTCGGACAAAACATCGTGGTAGATTACGTCTTTTCCGGCGGCGCTGTGGGCTTCGCGCGCGGCAGTGGTAAACGGACAGGCGTTCTTGCCGAAAATAATCACTGAATCCATAAGCATCTCCGCAGTTAGGTGATTGCCAACACGGCTTTGTAAAATATTTGCAGGCGCGGCGCAACGCAGCATACGGATATTTCACGAAGTCGTCATTTCTGATTACGGATCTTTGTCCATTCATCTTTCAGGGTGACGGTGCGGTTAAATACCGGTGCTCCTGTGACAGAATCCACTGGATCCGTGAAAAAATATCCCAATCGTTCAAACTGATAATGACTGGCTGGTGATGCAGCGGCAAGATCAGGTTCTATTCGGCAATCTGTCAGCGTTTCAAGTGATGATGGATTAATAAATGACGTGAAATCAGCGCCGTTTTTGTCGCCATCCGGATCCGGACGTGTAAACAGATGGTCATACATTCGTATTGTGGCGTTGGCCGCGTGTGACGCGGATACCCAGTGCAATGTGGCCTTGACTTTACGGCCATCCGGCGCACCGCCTCCCCGTGTTTCGGAGTCATAGGTGCAGTGCAGTTCCACAATATTTCCGGTAGCAGGATCTTTGACCACCGATTCACAGCGAATAAAATATGCGTAGCGAAGTCGAACCTCTCGTCCCGGCGCCAGGCGGTAGAATTTTTTAGGAGGATCTTCCATGAAATCATCCGCTTCGATGTAGAGAACTCTGGAAAATGGCAGATTTCGGGACCCCATATCCGGGTTGTCGGGATGATACGGTGCTTCCAGCAGCTCTACCTGGTTTTCTGGAAAATTATCAATGATCACGCGAATGGGATGCAGCACCGCCATGACGCGAGGCGCCCGTTCGTTCAGATATTCCCGAACACAGTGTTCGAGCAGCGCCATATCAACCGTGCTGTCTTTTTTGGCGACGCCGATGCGCTCACAAAAATTACGGATAGCCGCCGGCGGGTATCCCCGGCGCCGTATTCCGGATATGGTGGGCATACGGGGGTCATCCCAACCGCTGACGCACCTTTTATTCACCAGCTCGATCAGTTTGCGTTTGCTCAGGACGGTATAGGTCAGGTTCAGTCTTGCAAATTCGATCTGTTGCGGGTGGCAGGCGACGGCCAGCGTGTTCAGCACCCAGTCATACAGGGGGCGGTTGTTTTCAAATTCGAGGGTGCAGATCGAATGGGTGATGCCTTCGATGGCGTCGGACAGACAGTGCGTGAAGTCATACATCGGGTAAATGCACCAGGTATCACCCGTCCGGTGATGGGAGGCATGTCGAATCCGGTAAATGGTCGGATCCCGCATGACCATATTGGGGGAGGCCATGTCTATTTTGGCGCGTAGAACATGGGCGCCGTCCGGAAATTCACCTGCCCGCATCCGGGCGAAAAGATCAAGATTTTCTTCGACAGAGCGATTTCGGTAAGGGCTGTCCTGGCCGGGCCGGGTGAGGGCGCCGCGGTATTCTCGGATCTGGTCGGCGTTTAGGCTGCATACATAAGCCTTTCCCAGACGGATCAGTTGAAGCGCGAAGTCGTAGAGGCGTTCGAAATAATCAGACGCATAATGAAGTCGGTCTCCCCAGTCAAACCCCAGCCAGCGGACATCTTCCTGGATGGACGTGACATATTCGATATCTTCCTTGCCGGGATTGGTGTCGTCAAAACGCAGATTGCAGACGCCGCCGAATTCCGCCGCGATGCCAAAATTGAGACAAATGGACTTGGCATGTCCCATGTGCAGATAGCCGTTAGGCTCCGGAGGAAATCGGGTCATGATCGGTCTGTCATACTTGCAGGACTGAATATCCTCAGCGATGATATTGCGTATAAAATGTGATGAAGAAGATGGTTCTGGCGACGTCATACGGTTTCCTTATCGGGATTGCACCCTTTCTTTGGCGAGTTGTTGGGGATCGAGCGTCCAGAAGGGCGTACCGTCCTTGGTGAGACGGACTTTATATTCAAAAAAATCACCGCGAGAGATTTTGGACGCCATGACGACGTCTTCATGGTTGATGGTAACCCAGGCACCCTTGACTTTGACCCGATCTCCTTTATGGATGCCAGTGGCATCCGGGTCCACAAACCACCGGGGACCCAGGTGAACGGTGACAATATCGCCATCCCCGTCTTTGACCAAAACCGCAACGCCGGGCGACATGCCAGGGAATGGTGTGACATCTTTGAACCCTTCCACAATTCCTTTGAAGCTGTCGCGTTCACTGGGAACATAGAGTTTATCATATTTCCCTCCTCTTTCCCAGCCTCCCATATCCGCCGGTTTGTCCGCAGCGAAACCGGATGCGACAGCACTCATGACCATCAGAAAAAAAACGGCGGCAATCATACGATAATGAAAATTACGCATATTTCCTCTCCTGTGAGCGGTTGTTACAGCATGGCGACGGCGCGCACCGGTGAGCCATCGCCGTTGTGGATTCGAAGTGGAAACGCTGTCATCATGAAATGGTGTGACGGCAACTGATTAAGACAATTCAGATTTTCGATAATCAAAATGGATGCCGATAACAGAATACGATGCACCGGAAGCCCGGATGATTCAGGGTGATCTACGGAGATTGCGTCAATTCCCAGCCCTTTGAGACGGAATTGAGACAGCCATTGCGCCGCTTTGGTCGAGAGTACCGGGTATCCGGTGTAATAGGCGTTCGTTCCCCAATACCGGCTCCATCCCGTATGGAGTAAAACGAATTCACTGCCGTCAATCGAAGACCGGCATGCGATCATGTCTTCATGTGTAATTTCCGGGGCTGAATATTCCGAAAAATCCAGCACACATGCCGCGCCGGCAAAGTGTGTGACGGAAAGCGCATCAATGGACAACCCTTCCGAAAGAACGTGTGAAGGTGCATCTATATGGGTTCCGGTGTGAGAAAACAGGGTAAGCCGTTTCTCTGCATAGCCATTGCCGGCGACGGTGGCGACATTCGTGAGAATCGGGGGATCGGAACCCGGATACACCGGCATGTCTTCTGTAAACGGATGGCTCAGATCAATGAAGTTCATGGCAAAGAAAGGGAACAAGCGACATGCTCATTCCCTCGATAAGACGAAAATAAGTGGAAATTACCGCTGGGCGGAACGGGGGGCTTTACCCGCAAGCGGGCTGTATATTTTCATGATCGCCACTTTCATAACATCAATGGTTTTCATGTTGCAGACAATGTCCAGCAGTGTGGCTTCCGCTTTTTCGGGCAGCACGCATGCGTTGGAAGCGTCGAAAGCCATATCCGGGAACCCTTTGACGAGTTTTTTCTGCTCTTTGGCGGTGACATCCACCTGAATGGCTTTTTTCCCGTCAATGTCCTTGATATTTGCGGCTAAACCAGCAGCTTCGATTTTTTTCTGTTTTTCGTCATCCATAAAAATGTTGATGTAAAAATCCGCCATCTGTGTCCTCCCGTTGCTGACATTCAAAAAAAGTTATTTATAAAGTACCGGGAGGCGCTTCCTCCCGCAATACGATTGACGCTATCACGCGTATTTTTATAGTATGTGACACTGTTTCTGTCAAGAAATCTTGACGGCTTCGTAAAAAGCCCGGATGCTGCGTTG
>JAJYBO010000156.1 GCA_021778975.1 Deltaproteobacteria bacterium | reverse complement strand
TGTGTCGTATGCACCATCGGATAATCCTAAAATAGCCGTTGCCGTGCTGGTCGAACATGGTGTACATGGCGCCAGCGCGGCGGCGCCGATTGCCAGGGAAGTAATTCGGGCATATCTGTCCGAAAGTACTTCACAGCCTTCTGGAGAGGCGCATCAATAACAATGGATATCATCATGTTTGACGACTTCGTAAAAAGTCCGCATGCTGCGTTGCGCCGCATCCTTCGTCATTGCGGCGTACCACAAGTACGCTTCATTCCTCAGGATTTGCGCGCCTTGCCTGCGAACTTTTTACGAAGCCGTCCGAAATTCGACTTTTTACGAGAGCATCAAAATTAAGGAGTCAATTTTTATGTATAATATTCAGTTGGATTTGAGGGTTGAAATATTTATGGAAGGTGATGTGTATGTGGCATTGTCTCCTGAATTAAATGTGTCAAGTTATGGTCAGTCTGTCGAAGATGCAAGACACAGTTTGATTGAAGCGGTTGAAGCTTTTATCGGGGAATGTGCTGAAATGGGCACACTCGATGATGTGCTTGAAGAGTCAGGCTTCACAAAATACAAGCACGTATGGCATTCCCGACAGGCTGTAAAAGAAGAATATCTTGCAGTGGCGGTATAGCGAGGTGGGAACACGCAAAATAACACCCTTGCATTATGAGCAGCTTATCAGGGTATTTGAACTTGAGGGGTTTAAAGTTCAAAGAAAAAAAGGCGATCATATCGTTATGACTAAACCGGGAATAAAAAGACCTCTGGTAATCAAATCGAGTCCAGGACTGGTTCCTGTTACTCATATTCGTACAAATTTGACGACTGCCGGCATCAGCAGAGAGCGATACTTTGATATTCTGGATTTAGAATTGTAGGGAGGTTTGGATGGAAATTGGAATAGCTTGTCAACCTGACCATATGCAGGAAGGATTGAGAAATATCCTGGCCGTTTTGCTGTTGTTATCTCTGCCGATTTTCGGTGGTGGGTGAGAAAAGATAAAGTTATTTGATATCATGAAGATTGTCGCTGTTATACTTACCTTCAACGAAGAACAGCATCTGGATCGCTGTATTTCCAGTGTGAAAAACATTACCGACGACATCGTTGTCGCCGATTGTTTTTCAACAGATAGAACACTGGAGATTGCTCGTCGTCATAATGCGCGGATAATCCAGCATGAATGGGTGAACTACGCCCAGCAATTCAACTGGGCGCTGACTCAGCTCGGTACCGATACCGACTGGGTGCTGCGCATTGATGCGGATGAATATCTGACACCGGAATTGATTTCCGAAATCAAAGAATGTCTGCCGGAAATCACACCGGAAGTACATGGTGTTTATTGCGGCCGGCGCATGACTTTTCAGGGCAAGCTGATTCGTTATGGAGGGGTGTTTCCGGTGCAGGTGCTGAGATTATTTCGTTATGGCCACGGTAAGTGTGAGAATCGCTGGATGGATGAGCATATTAAAGTCACGGGGCGCACAGTGGCACTCCGGGGAGAGTTGATTGACGACAATCTCAACCCCCTTACCTGGTGGACGGCCAAGCACAACCACTATGCCAGCCGTGAAGCAGTGGATATGCTGAATCTGAAATACGGTTTTATGCCCCATGATACGGTGGCTTGTCTGCATGGCGGCAGTCAGGCGGGGGTGAAGCGATGGATAAAGGAAAGAGTCTATGCGAGGCTGCCTGGCGGCTTCAGGTCTTTTGTTTACTTTTTTTATCGCTATGTGATCCGGCTGGGGTTTCTGGACGGTCAGGCGGGGATGGCCTTTCACTTTCTGCAAGGGTTCTGGTACCGATATCTGGTGGATGCCAAAGTAGCCGAGGTTCAGAGACATATGAAAGAAACCCGGGTGGATGTGGTGACAGCGATAAAACAAGTACTGAACATTCAACTGAATTTATGAAAGTAGAAAAATGGGATGGCTTTTTGACAAACTCATTATTTTAACAGCAGTTCCAGAGGAATGCTATCATGAATAAGGATGAAATTATTGTATTTCTTAAAGAAAACAAGCCATTTATCGAACAGCAGTTTGGTGTTGTCCGCATTGGTTTATTTGGCAGTTATGTCAGGGGCAATGCCCATGAAGGTTCTGATATAGATATTGCTGTTGAGATGCAGGAGGAACATATATTCAGAAATTTTTTCAGTTTGGAGCGCTATCTGAAAGAGCATCTAAAAAAAGAAATAGATCTCGGTATCATGGAGACGATAAAGCCGTTGGTCAGACAGCGCGTAATGAAGGAAATCATTTATGTATAGTCAACGTGCAGGAAATCAAATCTTTTCGGAATAAAATTACTCATGAATACTTTGGAATTGATATCAGAATCGTGTGGGATGTCATTAACAATGAGCTTCCGATATTAAAAAGACAAATCTCTCAAATACAAATAGACTTGCAAGATGGGGAGATGGGATGATGTCAAGGCATCAGAGGCAAAACGGTACATGCTGAAGATTTCCATTATCACCGTTGTGCGAAATGGCGCCGCCACATTGTGCGATTGTATTGAAAGCGTTCAACAGCAATCTTATCCATCTGAAAACAGGGAACATATTATTGTGGACGGCGCATCCGGCGACGGTACGCTGCAACTCATCGAAAAACATCGCGGCAGCTTCTCCCGCGTCATTTCTGAACCAGATAACGGCATCTATGACGCCATGAACAAGGGCATTGCTCTGGCTTCCGGGGATGTGATCGGCATCTTGAATGCCGATGATGTGTATGCGCATCAAAACGTGCTGGCAGCGGTGGCGGCGGTGTTCGATGATGGCCGCACGGATTCCTGCTATGGTGATCTCAATTATGTGGACAGGCTCCAGCCATCTAAAATAACGCGGCGCTGGCGCTCCGGACGTTACGCCAAAAGCCGTTTTTATCAGGGATGGATGCCTCCGCACCCCACTTTTTTTCTCAGAAAACGGATATATGACAAGTACGGCGTTTTCAACCTCGATCTGGGTACAGCCGCCGATTATGAACTGATGCTCCGGCTTTTGCTTCGTCATGACATTACAGCCGACTATATCCCTGAAGTGCTGGTGCATATGAGAAGCGGCGGCATGAGCAACATGTCGCTTAAAAACCGCATCGCCGCCAATCGAATGGATCGCAGGGCCTGGAAAGAAAACGGCCTTACGCCCCGCCCCTGGACACTGTGGATGAAACCGTTGCGGAAAATCGGGCAGTTTATCTGCATTCCTGTATCTCCGGAATAGTATAACTATGAAGGAATAAGTAGCAAGAATAGAATGATTTATCAGAACTTTTTACGATGGCATCCTTTTTTGGGGTTTATTTGAAATCACTCCTTCTGCTGAATGTTTGACCGTCCCGAGGAGACCGCCGATGAAAAAACGCATTCTGTACGGTTCCGCCAACTATGAAGAGATTGTCGCCAAACATGGCTACTTTGTGGATAAGACCGAATATATCGCCAAGTTGGAAGAAGTCGAAAACCCGGTGTTCCTGCGCCCCCGCCGTTTCGGAAAATCTCTGTGGTGCCGCATTCTGGAATGTTACTACAGCATCCACATGAAAGACCGCTTTGAGGCGCTTTTCGGTCAGACCTGGATTGGTCGCAATCCCACACCATTTAAAAACGCTTTTTTCGTGCTGCATCTTGATTTTTCCGTGGTAGAACTTGGCAGGGATATTTCCATCATCCAGAGAAGTTTTGATCAGGCATGTAATGGGAAAATGGCAGGCCTGGTCAGCCGCTGTTCCGCCTGGTTCAACGAACCCGTGGCGGTTGATTTTGAAAAAAGCGCTGTATTCAATCTCGAAGGCTTACTGAGACGGATCGATCAAGGCGGTCTGCCGCCGCTGTATGTCATCATCGATGAATATGATAATTTTGCGAACCAGCTCATCACCGGCAGAAAAGACGATCTGTACCGGAGACTGACCGCGGATGATGGTTTTCTGAAGACGTTTTTCAAAACTCTGAAGGAAGGCCGCAAAACCGGCGTTATCACCAACATTTTTGTTACAGGAGTGCTGCCCATCACGATGGATGAGCTGGCGTCCGGGTTCAATATCGCCCGGTTCATTACGCTTGTGGATCACTTCGAAGCCATGTTGGGATTCACGCAGACCGAAGTGGACCGGTTATTGGACGACATCTATGCTGATTACAGGCTTGACCCGTCAACGCGATCTGAAATCAGCCAAATTCTGAAAGCTCACTACAACGGATATCATTTTACCAGTCCTCTGGGCGAGCCCATTTATAATTCAACGCTGATCATGTATTTTCTCGTGGAGTTTTGTGAAAGGGGAGGGCGAATCCCCAGATTTCTGACGGATATGAACCTGCGGACGGATCTGTCATGGGTGCGGCGCATCACATCGTCGTATCCGGGCAGCACCGAGGCGTTTGTGGACAATCTGGTCACCCGTAACGTCATTCCGTACGACAGCAATTTTCTGTCTTCGAAATTTGATATGCGGCAGTTCTTTGATGAGGGGTTTTTCCCTGTTTCGTTTTATTATCTGGGGATGCTCACGATTCAGGACGATTTTTATCTGAAGCTGCCCAATCTGAACATGCGCCAGATATTCGTGGAATATTTCAACGAACTGCACCACATCGACGTTTCCACCCGCTATACCGAAATCATGCAGGCCTTTGTTGCTGAACCGGACATTCCGGCGCTGTTTACCGGATACTGGCGGGAGTACGTGTCGCAATTGCCGGAAGCCATTTTTCAGAAGGTAAACGAAAATTTTTACCGCACCACGTTTTACGAACTGTGCAGCCGGTATCTGTCGTCCTGGATAGCCTTTACGGTGGAAAATTCTTATCCAAAGGGTAAAAGCGATCTGGAATTCATCGGCAAATTTCATGAGAAATTTGCCGGAATGCGCTGGGTAATCGAGTTCAAGTATTTTTCAAACGCAGGATTGTCTCAGATGAAAACCACGGTCGAAGCCTTCACGCTGCAAGAGGCGGACACCGTTCAGATACGAGGATACGCCGAAGGCGTCCGGGAGCAATATCCGGAATGCCGGGTGTCTCTGTATGTCATTTATTGCTTCGGGAATCAGGGATTTCGGGTGTTTGAGGTGACATGACAGATGCGACGCCGGCGCGGCATCCGGACTTTTCATAAAGCCGTCGAAGATTGTGATGTTGTCATAAACCTGTTGATACGGTTTGTGATGATGTGATAGAAGCCAAAGAAAAAGGCAATCCGAAAGCAGGCGCTTGCCGTCGATTCCGTTCATATCTGCCGCCACAGAAATAACATGATAACCACTCTGACGATATTCTGTGTTTCTCTTGGGCTGTCTTTGATCCTGACCCCCCTGTCCACTTGGTTTGGCCGCTGGGGGCAGGCGATGGACAGGCCGGACGGTCTGCGCAAAACCCATCTGAAAGCTACCCCCCGCATCGGCGGCATCGCCATTGTGTTGTCGTTTTTGGGGGCGCTGATATGTGTTCACTTCACAGGCATGTTTTCGCTTTCCGCCACTGTTTCCCGAAACGTCGTTTTGTGCTACGGAATATCGGGGCTGCTGGTGTTCGGTGTCGGCTTGTGGGACGACTATCATCGCCTGAACCACCGCATCAAATTTTTAGCACAGGTATTCGCGGCCAGTCTGGTGTATTTCTGCGGGGACAGAATTCATATTTTGAGTCTGCTGCCCTGGCAGTTGAATTCCGTGGTCAGCTATGGCGTTACCGTATTCTGGTTCCTGATTTTTATCAATGCGGTCAATCTGATTGACGGACTGGACGGTCTGGCGGCCGGCATATGTTTTTTCTGCGCTCTGGTCATGACCGTACTGACCACCCTGGAACATAGTTATGTTACCGCCGCTCTTTTTGCCGCCCTGGCCGGAACTCTGCTGGGATTTCTTCGCTACAACTTCAACCCAGCCACCATTTTTCTGGGGGATGCCGGCAGTTATTTCCTGGGATTTGTCATCGCCGCCGTGTCCCTGAACAGCTCCATAAAGAGTCAGACCAGCGCCGCCATTCTGATTCCGATACTGGCGCTGGGCGTGCCGCTTTTCGATACGGTGTTGTCTCCCCTGCGGCGTTTCATTACCGGGAAGGCCATGTTCAAACCGGACAGGGGGCATATCCATCACCGGATCATGAATCAACTGGGGTTGAATACCCGGCGGGCCGTAATACTGATTTATGGGGTTACCGCGGCGCTTTGCCTGCTGTCTCTGGCGATTTCCAACATGCAAAGTTTTCAGGCCGGGCTTTTTCTGATTGCGATCGGCGTATGCGCCATGTTATTTATCCGGAAACTGGGATATATGGACTATATTGCATCAGACAAAGTCATCGGATGGCTCCAGGATATCGGAGATGTATCCGGATTTTCCCATGACCGGCGCAGTTTTCTGAATCTTCAGATCGCCATCGGTGAATCTTCCGATATGACGGATTTCTGGCAGAACGTATGCCATGCGCTTGAGAGACTGCGATTCGATTACGCGGTGATGATTCTGCAGCGTGACCATTCCATCGCCGAATCCCATGAAACTGCAGGCGATCCGCCTTCTGAGAAAGTAGCGCCCGATGTCCCCTGCGATCCGGTTAAGATGATTGAGGAAACCCCTTTTTCATGGGTGCGGGACGGCGTGGAAGTTCCGTTCACATCCTGCAACCCCTGCGTGTTCAAACTGGAACTGCCGCTGATCAACCCCCGTTCGGACTGCGGTTTCGGCATCCTGTGGGTTGAGAAGAATATCCGGCAAGATCCGATTTCCCACTACACGTTGCGCCGGGTGGAACACCTGCGGCGAAGCATGATCGGCGTTCTTGAAAATTT
>JAJYBO010000155.1 GCA_021778975.1 Deltaproteobacteria bacterium | reverse complement strand
ATCCAGCTTCCCATAATTCGGCCAGTTCCCACGGGTAGGCCCGCACAACTCGATATCAATAATCAGGGCAAAAAGTTTTTTTACGGATACTTTCAGAAATCTACCGGATTTGCTTTTCAGCTTTCCGGGTAATCTGGACAGTCCATTTCATGGATATACCATTTTATAGTAACAGTCAAGGGATTGAAACCATCCGGTCGCAATAAATCGTCCACGTCAAATCGCTTCACCCATAAGTTGCTCGATGGTGTATGGGCATGTTTCCGGGAATGAGGATACAGGCAACCCGGTTTCAACAGATGCAGCCTCTACGGAATCACTATAAACCATGCGCACAGCATCAGATACAATGCGGTTTAAGCTAGGATTATCCTTGAGCAAAAACTTGATTTCTCGCCGTTGCGTCAAGATAGTGTTTTTCCAGCTTCCAGACTGCATATCAGGTTGATAATCCCATTTGAGCATGTGCATTATCAGGACAACGAGACGGCTATATAATTCCCTTTTCTGGCTTTTGCCCATGCTTTCGATTTCCTCTATCAGGTTTTCGATATCCAGTTGCGCCAGCGTTCCAGCCTTCAAGAGCGCCGCCTGTTCCTGTGTCCACTGGTAAAAATCCTGTTCGTATAAGCTCATGGCAACCTCATGCGTAAACTGCTATTGGTGATGGTTCGGGCATTATCCCGCCATCGGCTTCTGCAACCTCAAGCCATAGATCAAACCGCTATTTCCAAGTCATCCGAAATTCAACTTTTTACGAGACCATCAAGCTTCATCAGAATGGAGAGCTTCCGATGGAAACGCTTGTCGTATCCATGCCGCCATCTACCAGAATGCCGCTATATGTGAAGGCAACGCCTGTAATTTCGGGCGAAATGGGGAATGTTTCTTCAAAATTCATTGGCGTCATGTCGCTCGCGCTGTCCCGTTCCGATATAAAGAGAGGGGCGTCTTTGATAACAATACCATTACTGTCCAAAAACAATATCTGGACGAAAAGCTGATGAATCATACTGAAACCGCCCTGAAATCCTCCTTGCAGTTTAACGCTTCCAGATATTTTCAGGGTTTCGGGTGACTTCTGGTAGTGATAGTTCAGAGCAAGTTCACTGGTCTTCCAAACGCCTTGCTGGTTTCCTCCGCCCAACACTACGATCTGGTCTTTTCGAGTTACAACAGCTCCACGATAGGACAGGAATTTTGCGTTGCAGGCCGTAAAAGTTACGGCGGCAAGGATAATACAGACAAGATTCACCTTCAATTTCATGGTAATGCCTCCTCAATTTTTCGGATTTCGATGCGGAAGAACGATAACGGCGTTTAACAAAATACGGTAATGTCTCCTGCTCATTTCAATTGCTCCGCCACGCTGACCGCTCTGTCCCCCAGCATCTGCACATAGCTCCCCATTTCGTTGTCATACCAGCCATAAATCACCGCCTGGGTAACCGGCACCCTGATGATGGGGTCGGACAGCGCCCCGGTGACGGCTTTATCAAGCCCCGGAACACGGGTCAGGTCTATGGTGACATCCGCCGTACGGGTGTGGGTTTCGTGGCCTTCGATAATCGCCGCCGCATGGGGCAGACCGATGATATCCGCGGATACGTTCTGCTGTTCGGAAAACAACAGATATTTTCGGGGGTCTTCCTGAGCGGTTTGGCGAAAAATGCCGTTGATGGTTTCCCGGCGGATGTCCCCGCCCGGCAGGTCTTCCTGCAGGTTGACCACCAGAATGATGAGCGAACCGGTGGCCGTGGGAATCCGGACGGACTCCGCAATGAAGCCGATCTGCTCCATTTCCGGAATGACCAGACGCAGTGCGTTGGCGGCGCCGGTGGATGTCAGGATAATATTGTTCAGGATACTGCGGGTTTTGCGCAGATCAGTAGCGCCGGCCTTCGGAAGCCGGTCCAGCACGGCCTGGGAGCCGGTGGCCGCATGAACCGTCGCCATGGACGCGGAAAGGATTTTCCGGGCGCCGAACGCATGAATGAGCGGTTTCATCATGTGCGCCAGACAGGTCGTGGTGCAGGAGGCGTTCGAGATGAGCTGGTGTCGCCGGGGATCGTAGGCGTTGTCGTTGACGCCCATGACCGTCGTCACGGCGTCTTCGGGCATGGGCTTCCCCTTGTCCTTGATTTTGAATGGCGCCGAAACGATCACTTTTTCCGCACCGGCTTCCAGGTGTCCCCGAAGCGCCCCTCCCGGATGGTCGGCGCTTACCGTCGGATCGAGAAACTGGCCGGTGGTGTCCACCACCAGACGCACGCCATGGTCCCGCCAGCCGATATCGCGGGGGTTCCGGGCGGACCGCAGCACCGTGACCTTGACCCCGTTGACGATCATAGTTCCGCGCTGTTCGTCGAGTGCTTCAATGACCGGCGCCGATGACTGACAGCCGTACAGATGTCCTTGAAGGCTGCCGTAGGTGGAATCCCTTTCGAGATAATGCGCGACATCGGCAAGTTTGACGCCTGACGGCCTGCCGATATTGACGATCACCTCATCGAAATACCGGCGTCCCACATGACGCCATATCGTGAGTTTACCGATACGGCCCAGTCCGTTGACGCCCAGTTTAAGCCCGTTTGTGGTGCTGATTTCCGGTATCATCTTACCTCCTTTCAGGATGTTTTTCTGACCCTGACGGCGCCCAGATATATCGAGCCTTCCTGCCCGTCAATGCTGATAATATCTCCGGACGTCAATATCCGGCGCTGAATTTCGCAACTTCTTTCTTTTTCATGACATATCATGCCGCTGCACCCCACCACGCAGGTTTTGCCCAGACGGTGCGCCACGACCGCCGCATGTGACGTCAAACCGCCACGGGCGGTCAACAGCCCGTCCGCCGCATGAATTTCACGGATATCATCGGGAACCGTGTCGCTTCGAAGCAGGATCAAATGCGTTTGCGGCTCCGTTTGGCGCCACCGGTCGATTTCCTCCAGCGTAAAGACCACCCGGCCGCTCATGGCGCCGCCGCCCACGCCGACGCCATGTCCCAGAAAACACTTTCCGGAAACATCGTCCGGATCGAAAACGTCGCCTTTTTTCCGTTCCCGCATGGCCATATCGCGGGTCTGAAGCAGGTACAAACCCCGCACGGACGGGCTCTCAAAGGTAAACTCCATTTCCTGCGGCGTCCAGCCTTTTTTTTCGATCAACTCGATCGCCCAGCCCTTGAGAGCGGTGTAAATTTCGGGAAACCGGGTTTCCAGCGTCACATCGGTATCCCGCATCTCGATATCCTGCTGAAAGAGGGAAATCGGCATGGTATTGACAAGGCCGGACACCACATCCTCTCCCTGATTTCCGATGGTGAAATCGCCCCAGAGCCGGACGCGGTCTCCGGGCCACCGGGGATTATGGGTGAAAATCACGCCGGTTCCGGACTGTCTGGACAGGTTGCCGTACACCATGGCCTGGACCGTCACGGCGGTTCCCCAGTCATCCGAAATCCCCATGATGTTGCGGTATGCCCTGGCCTTGTCGGAGTCCCAGGACTGAAACACGCTGTAGATGGTCATGTAGAGCTGCTCCCACGGGTCTTCCAGAATCGGGTATCCGGCGTCCAGAATGCTCTGTCTGTAAGCAAACGCGATGGTTTTCATCTGGGACCCGCTGAAATCACGCTTGAACGGAACGACGAACCGCTGCTTGAATCCGTCAATGATGGCGTCAAAATGGTCCCGTTCCAGACCCAGCGCCATGCCGTAACACTGGAGGAACCGCCGGTAGTTGTCCCATGCGAACCAGGCGTTGCCGGTGGCGTCGGCAAGCCCTTCCGCGATGCGTTCGTTGATGCCGACATTCAGAAGGGTATCCATCATGCCGGGCTGCGATATGGACGCGCCGCTTCTCACCGAAAACAGCAGCGGACGCCGCGGATCGCCGAATGTCTTGCCGGTGGCGTTCTCAAGCGTCGTGATGTGATGACGGATCTGCTCTCTGAAGTTCCGCCGGGCCGGCGGATAGTTCTCGATGATGTCCCGACACCGGAACGCTTCGGTGGTGATGATGAATCCCGGCGGAACCGGAAGGCCGAAACATTTCAGCTTGACCATGTTGAGGCCCTTGTTGCCGATGTAAATGATGCCGGGAGGCCGGCCCGCCGGCTGATCAACCGTGGTGACAGCCAGGCCGGGATCGTAGAGAAGCAGCAGCCTGAGTTCGTCCGCGTGAAGCTTATCCACCTGCTGGAAGAGAACGGTCAGTATCCGGGTCAGGAGCCTGTCCAGTTGCTGAAGCCCCAGCGAAAAAACGATCTGGTCCCTGAAAAATATTTCGGATATCCGGTGCATCTGTTTGTCGGAATCCATATCGCCGTCCTGAGGCCGGTATCGCGGCAGAATATGCCGGTGATCCGCGGCGGCGATGATCCGGTTCAGGTTCTCTTCGTGAACGTTGTTGAAATAGTCGTGAATGATATGGCTCACGGCCATGGAAAAGCCCTTGAAGATATCGAGATACTGAGTGAACGTGAATCCCTTGACATCGAGCGCATGACTCAGCATCTCCTGTTGGCGCTCGAATTCGACGGACTGGATGCCGTCAATTTTCAGCGCCCGATCAAAGAGGGTCAGCAGCGCGGCGATGTCACGGATGGTGATGTGGGTGATCAGGGTCAGATCAATGGACGTCGCCAGCTCTTCCAGAAGCACGTTCAGCAGCGATTCAAGCCGGAAGGTCAACCCCAGCGCGTCAAATTTCATTTCGTGATAGCTGCCGTACATTGAAGGAATGTCAACGGCGATATGCCGTTTTTTATAGATATCCTCATGAATTTCGTAGGCAGTCGGAGACAGGATGATATTTTTGAGAAACTCGAGATAGTCAATGAGCTTTTCCGCTTTACCCCGGACATCCGGTTCTTCCAGCGCACCTTGAAGGCGGGACAGCCCGGGAAATCCGCCCGCGCCGAGCTGCCCCAGATAGCGCCGGAGTTCCAGCGCATCCGGATGATATTTGATATGCAGCAGCTTGTAGAAAATCGCCATCAGACGGACGCGTTCGACATCCATATCGGAGACGCCGGAAAGCCCCTGTACGATCTGCGTCTCGTCAATCGTCAGCAAATCTTCCGGAATCCGGATCCCCTCCGATTCAAGCTGTATCAACACCTGCCGGACACCGTCCGTGAAGGGGCCGGCGACAACGATGCGCTGAAAAATATCCGGCGGAATGAACGGCTCGAGACCCTCCCTGTCCCCGGTCTTCCAGAAATCGAACACGGCGTCCATGAAGGCCGGCATCTGGTTACTGCTTTCCACATGACTCTGTTTCCGGAGAAAATGGATCAGAACGTCCTTACGACGGGTAAGCTCATCCAGCCGGGTCGATATCTCCCGCAGCTCTCCTTCGGCGCCGATATCATTGAAAAAGGCCGGAAAAATCCGGGTCAACTGCTTGATCAGATTATAGACGGGGCCGATGTCACTGCTCAGGAGGCGGGTGATGTCGCGCGGAAACAGATCCGTGTCCTTGATAAAAATACCTTCCAGCCGGAGATGAATGATCAGACAGGACAGCAGCCGGGTGGACCATTTGGGATTGAGTTCGATCAGCTCCATCCATGTCCGGATATTCTGGATGTGCGCGCTGTTGGCCTGGATCTGCCAGTCATTGCCGACACCGGCCACCATCGGCGTCTGAAACCCAAGATCAATGACGGCATCCGTGAACACGTTCACCAGGTCGCTTTCCACCGTTTTATACACCCCTTTGCCCATGTTGAGGGCGCATTGCATCGCGGTCACCGGATACTGGCGGGTGCGTTCTTTCAGGATGGAGAAGGTTTTCTGGATCAGCCGGATGATGTTGGCGTGGGTTTCGTTGGCGATGAGCCAGCTCAGTGTACGATTGATCTCCTGCAGCGTGTCTTCGTGAAGCAGGGACAACCCCGAGACATTCATGATATGAAACAGGAAAATGACCTTCCACTGGTTGCGCCGGGTGTTGTCGTCGCAGGCTCTCCAGAGTGCCATCGGAACCTTCCGGTAGGCTTCGACGATCCGCTCATGTGAGGAAAGCGCCAGCAGACTTTCCAGCAGGGAAGGAGAGCCGCCGGGCGCTTCGGACGCCATGAGGCGACCGAGTTTTTCCTGCTCCACCGTCAGCGCAGGGTGTGTGATTTCCTGGAAAACGGCGTCAAAAACCGGCAGACGGGTTTCCGCTTCGGCTTCGAACCATGTCAGCGGATCATCTTCACTCAGCCAGTATGAAAATGAGGCGTGACAGTAGCGGCAGATCAGCCGATGGATCGGACCGGTTTCGGCCACCGCTTCCGGAGCCCGCTGTCCGTACAGCGACGCCAGACGCCTGAGGGAATAATAGCTTTGGACGAACAGCCCGAAATCACCGTCCGCAAGCCGGTGTATCCGGTCAAAAACGGCTTCCAGCACGGGAATAAACCGGGATATCTCTGTGTCCGCCTCAGCGATAACCTTTTGCAGAAACAGCATGAGATTGTCCGCCGCGTCGGTTCTGATATCAACATCACTGTTTTCCGAAATCGCATCCAGAAAAATATCGGCGATCAGCCCCACAACATCCGGGCCCGCGGGGTGCCGCCGGAAGATGTGAAAGTAGTCCAGCCCATATTTCCGGGATTCCTGAACGATGACTTTCCAGTTTTTGTAAGGATGAGATAACTCGGTTAAAAACGCATTCACCCCTTCCACAAGGCCGTAGTAACGGGAAAGCGCATCACGAAGGGGCAGATAACGGGGGGCGATATGAACATCCACATGATAACTGGCGAGGTTGATCTCAAGAGCCCTGGATTTAAACGGCATGGCGATCCTCCTTATGAAATAAGGCAGCAGTGCGCTT
>JAJYBO010000154.1 GCA_021778975.1 Deltaproteobacteria bacterium | reverse complement strand
CGGTCCGATACGGGCGAGCGCCGCGTCATTATCAGATTCACGGCAATGGATTCCCCGCTGTCGCCGTCATTGTCAGCAAGCAGCCGGATGCCAGTACGATCGGTGTCGTCCACGGCGTGGATCGGGCGCTGACGTCCCTTCGCGCGCTTCTGCCTCCGGGCGCCCATGTCAAAAAATTTTACGACCAGTCCGGCATCATTTCTGAAGCCAGAGATTCGCTTTTTCACGATCTGATCGTCGGAGCGCTGCTTTCGACCGCCGTCCTTGTTGTCTTCATGGGATCGTTTCAGGCCGCTCTGGTGGTTACCGCGACCATCCCCGTTACGTTGCTGGCGGCGCTGGCGATGATGCAGGCGCTTGGGCAAACGCTTAACGTGATCACGCTTTCGGCGCTGACACTGGCGGTCGGCATGGTCGTTGATGATTCGATCGTGGTGACGGAGAGTGTCGTGCGTCATCTCCAGCATGGAGAGGCGCGTCGCGTCGCCATTATAAACGGCGCTCTGGAAATAGCGAAGCCGGATATCGCCGGAACGTTCACAACCCTTTCGGCGTTTGCACCCCTTCTGTTTATAGGAGGGCTGGCGGGGCTTTTCGCGCGGCCGTTCGGGCTGGTTATCGCCACGGCGATGGCATGTTCTCTGGTGATATCATTGACATTTATACCGGTGATGTTGGGTCGTGTCGGCGCAATTGAATCGCATCACTCTCTCGGTTCCCGGTTGCTGTCCAGGCTTGATAGCCTGTTGCAGCGGGTGCTGCGGTTTGCCTTCGCGCATCGGATGCTGATGGTGATGCTGGGCTTGTTAACATTGGCGTTGGGGGCCTTTGCCATCGGGTTGAGACCCGCGACAATTATGCCATCTATTGATGAGGGGGCCATCCTGATCGAATATATCATGCCGCCAGGAACATCCCTGAAAGAAAGTGACCGCATTGGTGATATTATTGAGCGACGGGCGATGGCTCAGCCGGATGTCGAAACGGTCTATCGCCGCACCGGTTCCCCGGAGCGCAGTTTTCAGATTGAAGGTGTCAACCGCGGAGAACTGACGATCAAGCTGGCGCCGCGTTCCGTCCGCACGCGCACGGTGAATCAGATTATGAATGTCCTTCGGAAGGAATACGGCAAAATTCCCGGAGTGGCGTTTCTGTACCATCAGCCGACGCAGGAAAAGATGGATGAGAGTCTTTCCGGGCTTCCGGCTCTGTTTGGGGTAACGATCTTTGGCAGTGATATGGCCAAACTCGTGTCAATAGGCGCTCAGGTAGAAAAGATCATGGCGGAGGATCCCCTGCTCGACAATATCATCAACAACACGAAAATCGAGAGTCCGCAGATTGTCGTTCGTCCCAATCCGGTAGAACTGGCGCGTTGCGGTATTTCTCCGGTAGATGTATTCGAAACGATTCAGGCCAGTCGGTTTGGGGCTTTGGCCACGACGATTGTGCGTCAAAAACAGCACATACAGGTACGGATCAGGACAGAAGGATCTTCCCATCTCACGCTGACCCGGTTGAAAAATCTTACCGTTGCGACCCCGTCAGGTCAGGTCGTTCCGATTTACAGGATTGCCGATATCCGCGTTTTGCAGTTGCCCGCCGCTGTCACCCGTCTTGACGGACAACGCGAAATTACAATTTTGACCGAAGTGAACGGCGGCATTGGCGCAGCGGTCAACCGGCTCCGGAAAAAATTTGCCGCAATATCGCTGCCAGGTGGTTACAGCATTGCGTTTACTGGCCAGTATCACATAATACGGCGGACGTTTCTCGATTTTGTTCTGGTGGGCGCCGTATCCATCATGTTGATTTATCTGATTATGGTAATGCAGTTTGGTTCGTGGCTTCAGCCTCTCGTGATTCTGGCGACGATTCCCGTGGCGCTGGTGGGGGCGGTTGTAGCGCTGGCAATCACGCGGGTCAGCCTGGACGTTTCGGTCGGCATGGGAGTGCTGACGCTTATCGGTATCGCCGTAAACAATGCAATCGTGCTGCTCGATTATTCAAATCGTCTGATGGCCGGCGGACACCGCATCGTGGCATCGCTTCAATCGGCCGTTTCCGTGCGTCTGCGTCCGATTCTGATGACGGCTGCGGGTACGATATTCGCGTTGATTCCCGTCGCGGTGAATCCTGCGGTTGGTTCGCGGATTTTTCAGCCATTTGCCATCACGGTAATTGGCGGGCTGCTGTCATCAACAGCCGCGACGGTGGTGCTGGTTCCTGTGCTGGATACTTTTCTTTACCGGCGGTGATAATTCTGATATTTTAGACAAAATGATTACGTCAGGCGTTTCTGATGAACATCAGAGAAACTTCGTGTTGACACTGAAAATTAGTTCTGATACGCGGACCAAATTATATAGAGTTGCTCCGATGTGCGGGTATGCCGTGCTGTCAACACTGTTTTAGTTGGGCGATAATAAAAAAAATGTTATGAGAGACGGAATAAAATCGGTCTCTGGAATATTCAGAAAAAACCGACAACATCAAAAAATCTCTTGATTTCATCTGAATTATCTGCAATAGAAACGGTTAAAAAGCGGCAGTTTTTATGAAAGGAGGTGGTTTTTCTAGTTATTGCCCTGATTTGATTTATTATTAGGTTGAATTTGTTATTAATCGAAATTTTTTGAGGAGGGACTCAGAATGAAGAAATTATCCGTAGTGTTGGTCGCTGTGCTGGCGGTACTAGCCCTTAGTCTGCCTGCGTCAGCTTTTGAAAATGAGTTCGGTGGGTACTTTAGAACCAGATATTTCACAGATCAGAATTTTGCCGGTTCCGACAATATACAGCAAGATGCACTCGGGCGGAATGTGGCGCCGAATACTCCTGGTTCACATCCTTACAGCCAGGATCTGACCACGATTGATACTCGTACGCGTCTTTATTACACAGCGAAATTCAGCGATAATTTGAAGTTCATCAACCGCTTTGAATTCAACGCCAACTGGGGTGAAAACGGTACATATGGTCAGTTGGGCGCTGACAGCAATACCGTAGGAAAAGCTGGTATTTCAACGCTCAATGGCAGCTACAATTACTTCAGGTTGAAACATTCATATGTAGATTTCAAGCTGTCTGATCAGGATTTCAGAGTTGGCGTGCAGGATTTCATGCTGGCCAGAGGCTATCTGATGAACGATGACGCCGCCGGTGTCAAAGCTATTTTTAAAGTAAATGACGCCGTTTATCTGCCATTGATTTATATGAAAATTTTTCAAGATCAGAATGGCTATTATTCAACAGGGTATGATTATGATCCCGCAACCGGTTGGAAACTCAATAACAGGTTTGATGTGGATGCTTATATCTTCTATCCCTCAATTTATCTGAACAAAGATAACGTTTTCAGACCTCATATCGCAACGATCCAGTCCGATAATTTCATGAAGGCTTATGCGAAAGGCACCCCCCTGAATCCGCTTCAGGGCCAGAAGCTGAACCTCTGGAGTGCTGGTCTGGAATATGATGGCAAATACGATATTTACAGCTTTGGGGCGACCGGTGTTTTTGAGTTTGGTGATCTGTCGAATCCTGGTCTCTACAATGAAGGCAAGGCGGCGAACAGCCCCTACTATGTTGATAAGCTGACCTTTGGCGGCTATTTGTTTGACGCCAATGGCGGCGTAAATATCGGGCCAGCCAATGTTCATGTTAAGGGTATTTATTCGTCCGGTGATAAAACCCAGAGCGATGGCAAAGGAACGGCGGGCATTCCGTATGATCTTAATAGCAAAAACTATAACTCGTTCCTGGCGCCGGGTAACAACAGCGTCAACGGTGCATCTTACTACTGGGCGGAAATTATGGGCGATGGTGTTTTCGATAACATGACACCGGCAGGCACCACCGGTGACAAAATCACCAACATGATTATTGCCAACCTGGGTTCTACCTATCAGTTGCTTCCAGATTTGAAATTTGCCGCCGATCTGTACTATGCGCAGTTGGCGGAAGACAGAAACATGAACCCGTTCTCGAAACGGTCTGCAAATTGGCAGAGCAATTTGGGTACAGAACTTGACATGGTCATCACCTATACACTGGTGGATAACCTGAAACTTGATCTGGTGGGCGCTTATCTGTGGTCAGGCGATGTCATCAACAAGGCGTTTGCTTATCAGAATGCAGCGGGACAGACCTGCTATTACAGCTCTTCCAACCCGTATGAATTTGGTACACAGTTGTCTCTTGCTTTCTAATTTAAAATTGTATCATGTTGTTGCTTAAGTGAGTTATTCTCACAAGCCCGGCTGGGGAAGCTCAGCCGGGCTTTTTAATTTTTTACGGCACATCCGCCGCCTTCCTGAAATATTCACTCAAAAAAAATGATAATATCGTAACTTTATGATTGCTTTTTAAGGACGGATTGGTTTATAAATACAGCACATAAGGTCTCGATACGTTTTGCCGCATCAGTAACGACCTTTGGGTGTTGCAGGGGTTTGACAGGTGTATCGTCAAATCTTTTTTATTGACAAATTCGGGTCGAATTTGTATATAAAAGCGCTTTCATCTTGTGGGCCGTTAACTCAGACGGTAGAGTATCTGCCTTTTAAGCAGAGAGTCGTTGGTTCGAGTCCAACACGGCCCATCACATGCGTCCCCATCGTCTAGCCCGGTCCAGGACATCGGCCTTTCACGCCGACGACAGGGGTTCAAATCCCCTTGGGGACGCCAATTAAAAACAATATGTTACGCATTATAAGATTTTCTGGATGTAAAATGGTCTTGAAACCCTATTTCAAGACCATTTTTTTTGAATCAAGACACAAAACTTTCCTCTCTTTTTTTTTAAAGACCGTTTTCTTTCCTGATTTCCCATACCCTGCAGCTTCCTTTCGTTGACCCACTGGTATGAGAGAAGTGTGTTCCATTCAACCCCATCAATCCAAATGAGATATGGATGCTGGCATTGTATGTCAAATCCAAACAAACCAACGCGCCGGTACATATTCTTCGGCAATTGAGAGAGGAAATGGAAAATGAGCAAAAAACTTAGCGGAAAAGCATTGGAAGAAGATGAAAATAAAAGAGATATCTGGCAGGAGGTGCTTGATAGTATCAAAGAAATCAAAGCCGGTGGCGGAAAAAGATATATTATTGATCCCAAAACACCGGCGGCAAAAGCCAGGTTGACCGCTGGGCTTTCACAGGCCAAATTCGCAGCTCTTCTTGGCGTCTCGAAACGCACCCTTGAACAATGGGGGCATGGGCGCCGCACCCCATCCGGCGCGGCAAAAACACTTATCCAGATAGCGCAATTACATCCTGAATCTCTCAGGGATGTTGTTATCGGGCTTCCATAATGAGTTTCCACAGAGCTTTTACATGGCTGCGATGCTCCTGGAAACGTTTTTCAGGAACCACAGCGGGCGCTTTTTGCAGATTCAGGCGATGCACCGCCGCCCGGTATGTGAGGTAGGCGTCCTTCAGTGTCACTGCCTGATAGTCTGTAAGAATCTCGCATTCGATCAGGGTTTCCAGCAACCGTACATTATCTGTCCACTGAAGCAAAACGGGGTGGTGGTGTGCATATCGCAGCACAAGATATTGCACCAGAAATTCGATATCAACAATACCGCCTTTGCCCTGTTTGATATCGAAAAAATCGGCATCTTCATCCCCATGTTCCTTACGCATTTTTTCTCGCATTTCCGCAACATCTTTCCGGAGTGCTTCCGGCTCCCGAAATACCGACAATACATTTTTACGAACTTGCTGAAACCGTTCGCCGACACGGATATCGCCGACGATAGATCGCGCCCGCACCAGCGCCTGATGCTCCCATGTCCAGGCATTTTGCATCTGATACTGTTCAAAACCGTTTACATGACAGACCAGAATTCCGGAACTACCGCTGGGTCTCAGGCGCATGTCCACCTCATATAAACTGCCCGCAGATGTCTGGGCTGTCAGCATATGAATCACTCGCTGCCCGAGCCTGGCAAAAAACTGGGCATTGTCCAGTATCGCTTTACCATTCGTAACGCCAGGGTCGCCATTGTGCAAAAAGACCATATCCAGATCGGAGCCATAACCCAGCTCGATCCCGCCCAATTTTCCGTAACCGATGACGGCAAAGCCCCTGTTACAGGCGCCGCTTTCGGAGAGACAGGCCGGATATCCATATTTTTCAATCATATAATTCCAGCTCAGTTCCAGCACCTGCGCCAGCACCGTTTCGGCCAGTTCGGTTAAATGGTCACTGGTGCGCATCAGCGGGAGAGAACCCGTCACATCCGCCGCTGCAACTCGTAATACATTCACCTGCTTGAAAATGCACAACTGCTCGATCTGATATTCCAAATCATGTGTGGGAACATGTCGCATCCTCTCGGTCAGTTCTGCTTCGAGTTCGGCTTTTCTCGGCGGATTGTACAGCATCCGGGCATCGAGCAATTCATCCAGAAGGGCCGGACGTCGGGATAAAAATACGGCGATCAGCGGACTGGCGCAGGCCAATTTCACAAGATGCTGTCTGGCGTGGGGCGCTTCTAAAAGCAGCGCCAGATAACTTGTCCGGCGTTCGATGGCTTTCAGAATGTCAATGATGCGGTTCAGCGCTCTTTCCTGGTCTTCTTGAGGGATAATCTCCTTCAGTAAAAACGGCATGAGATGATCGAGACGACGGCGTCCATCCATACTGAGTGCGCGAGTGGCCGTATCTTCTCTAAGGTCGTTCAGCAGATTCAGAATGGCATTCGGGTGGTTGAAACCCAGTTTCTGAAGCAGCCGCACATCATGCTCTCGATCTGCCGGGTCCGTCCAGAGAGAATTCAGCGCTGATTCTGTCGAGCTGATTGTAGCCGAAGGTGAATGCGCTGCTGTAGCCGGACTCTCCAGAATCGTT
>JAJYBO010000153.1 GCA_021778975.1 Deltaproteobacteria bacterium | reverse complement strand
ATAAAGCTAATCTCACCCACCACCTGCTATTTGAATTGCCTGCTATGTGAGCGATGCCCTTTTCCCAGATATGACAGTTTCGAAAATCCCATCCTTCCTCGACCAGAGTTCTGTGAACATTCGCCCACCCCTGTTCGGAGTTCCAAAACCAGAGCGTGGTGGATGGAATGGAAAAACGGGTCCATTCTCGAACATGAGGGCGATACCACTCTGCAAGGTGTTCAGGTGTTGGAGGGTCGCCCGGGAAGCTCTTCAGCCCATAGGGGCCGTCTGAGACAATGACGGTTGGGTTTGGCCATTGTTCATAGATATCTATGGCATCGCCGTTAAACAGAAAAACATCATCACGACAAACGTATTTCATCGGTCAACTCGGCGACTTCGGCGATTGCGCCGCCGTCGGAGCAGGCTGTGGCAGCGGCGGCGGTTCAGGGGCTATGGGGTGAGGCTCCTGAACGACCTCGGGGAATCGCTGGTCAACCCGAACGGTTTCGGCTTTGATCCGTTCGATCATGGTTTTGAAGGCGTCTTCGAGGGATTTCCCCATGACCACGATTTGTCCCTGTGTCATGATGAGACGCTTCAGTTCGGGAATCTTCAGGTCCGTCGAAGACTTGAGATAAATCGGCTGAATGTAAAGGAGCATCTTGCCGATGGGGAAAATGATCATGTTGCCCCGCGCCACCTGAGACCCCACCTGATCCCACAGCGTGAGCTGTTGCGCAATGGAAGGATCCGAATTGATAAGAGAATGTATCTGCGCCGGCCCATAGACCAGTTGTCCCTTCGGAAAACTGTAAACAATCAGCTTGCCATAGCAATCCTGGTCAGACCCGGCGATCGCCAAAGCCCTGAGATTATCGCGTCCTTTGGGCATGATGGGGGAAACCAGCAGAAAATCAAAGCGATTCGGTTCGATCATATCCAGCGTCAGATAATAAGATCGGGTCGGTTTTTGCTTTTCAGATGCAAACGCGGGGACGCCAACATCCCAGATGTCTTCCTGCTGATAAAACACGGCGGGATCCGTTTGATGATATTTGGCGTAGATGGCCATTTGGATGTCAAAGATATCCTGCGGATAGCGCACCTGAGAACGAAGTTCCGGAGGCATCTGGCTTTCATCCTTGAAAAGGCCGGGATACATGCGGCGATACGCATTCACGATCGGATCTTTGGGGTCTGAAATATAATAATCCACCTTGCCATCGCAGGCATTGATGACGACCTTGACCGAATCCCGAATGTAATTGATGCTGTCGCGCCCATTCCCATAAGACGCGGCGTCAGGAAAATACTGAGATGTGGTATAGGCATCCTGAATCCAGTAAAGATTGGTTGGGGTCACTACTGTGTAGGGATCATGATCCAGCGGCAAATACGGCGTCAGGGTGTGAATGCGATCCTGAATGTTGCGAATGAAAAGAATTTTGCTCCTGGCATTGGTCTTGGTTGTAAAGAAAATATTCCAATCTTTGAGATAGTATGCAAACATCAGTTTTCTGAATGCGGAATTGATCGAGACGCCATAGGCGCCGTCATAGTTTTCCGTGACATTCGACTCCCCCTTGGGATAACCAAACTCTCCGACATCATTGGGGACAATCACATACGGGTAGTTCCGTAACATGCCGAAATAGACCCCAGGCTGTTTAATATTGAAGCCAAAATCCGATTCGAGAGGAATGCCTTTCAAAAACCAGGTCATGGGTTCATCGCCCCCCTGAGCGGCAGGGGTCATGACAGCGCCATATCCGTGGGTGTAAACCAGATGGTCGTTTACCCAGTTGCGGGCGCCTTTGGGCAGTTCATCCGTGTTCATCTCCCGCATAGCCAGAAATACCTGCTGATTGTTGCCGCGAACATTGTAATGACTGACGTCAACATGGGTAAAATCGTAATAGGTGCGCAGTTCCTGCAACTGGTCATAGACATCGTGCAGCAGACTGCCGTCCCAAACAGGGATATTTCGAAAAATTCCCTGAATTTTCTTGTCGTCAATGCCTTCTGGTGTAAAAACGGGTGAGACATTCCGAATCTCGACATTGTGGAGATTGTACGCTGACAGTGTGGCGTCAATGTTGTTACGGATATAGGGCGCCTGTCTGGATATCGCGTTAGGGTTGACCCAGTATTGGTTCACCCATTTGGGAAGTGCGTCGGAATAGCGCCCCGCCAGCGCCAATACAAATAAAATCACCGAAACGATCAGGGTCTTCAGTCCTTTTCGGCTTGTGATAAAAAAGATTGATGCAATCGCGATGACGCTTAACAGCACAATACACGCGTCAATGAAGGGCAGCACCACGCGCATCTCGGCATAACCCGGCCCAGAGAAAAGCGGCTCGTAACTGGACGCATATAACAACTCATAGCGCTGAAGAAAAAATTTCCATATCTCGATGGCGAAGACGGCGACCAGCAAAAAACAAAGATGAATTTTAGCGCCTTTGTGGATGCCGCGATCCTGCGCTTTGAGCAATCGGTGTTCCAGCCAGTAAAGAAACAGAACCCCGATGAGCAGAATGGCGAACGAAATCAGAATGCGTTTTTGCAGTAAAATATAGATCGGGAACGAAAACAGATAATAACTGATGTCCTTGCCGTAAACAGGATCCATAATGCCGGATTGCGGTCCGAAAACATACAGAAGAAAGGATTCCCACCGTTCAAAGACCGGCAAAGCGATGACGATGCCAAGAATCAGGGACAGCGGCGTATAAACACGCATGGACCCCGTACGGAACATTTGCAGCACTTTCCGATAAGATTCTTTTGACGATACGTTCGAATCTTCGGAAGGCGGGCTGGTGGTGCCCAGGTATCGCGATGCAATCCAGAAATTGAAAAAGAAAATACCAAAAAACAGAGCGGTGACAGATGAAAACACCATATACCGGTATAACAGCCGCTGCATGAAGTAGAAAGCGTATCCCAGGGAATCGAACCACCAGTAGTTCACCATATAGTTGATGGTCAGGAAGCTGGTAAGCAGAAATGCAAGCCCCAGTAAGACCACTATACCAACAACCGTTGCCGACCTCCGTCCCACCAAGCGCATTCTGTCCTCCTGTTGATTCTTTTATGTTGATGTCGTGGAAACGACATTGAACGCTGTTTTTCGATCATGACAACCGGAATCTTGATGTGATTCCGAAAGCGAAAATCATGTTGGTGACTTTAAAACAATTTTGATAGCTTCGCAAGTGTGGATACTGTGTCTCAACCGTCTTAAAAAACCGCTTGACATATGGATGAATGGCATTTTATATATAGGATAAAAATGATCTTATTTATCGTGTTTTAATCTCGATCATTGAATTTTTCATTGAATTCAGGCGACCGGCCTGTTATTGACATATTCAGGAAAATGTGACATGCGGCTTTCAAGGGCGGGGGAATATGCGGTGCGGTGTATGCTGTATCTTTCGATGGCGGGCAAAGGCGTTTTGGTCCGTCGCAAAACGGTGGCCCGCGAGATGGATATCCCTGAACAGTTTTTGGGAAAAATCGCTCAACAACTGGCAAGAGCCGGTTTGATGGAAATCGTTCAGGGCGCTAAAGGTGGTTTTCGTTTGATGGTTTTTCCGGAAGAACTGACGCTGCTGGCGGTGGTCGAAGCGGTGATTGGCGAAATATTTTTGAACGACTGTGTCTTAAGGCCGGAATCCTGTCATCGAAGTCCGGATTGTAAAGTACATCAGGTCTGGACAGAGGCCAGGGATCGTTTTAGAGAATCCTTGCAAAAGGCGACATTCGCGTCGCTGATGGATTGTCGGTAACTTCAATATCAACTATTTTGGAAAGGAGACACCCCGATGGATGTTGTATGGCTATCCCGATTGCAGTTTGCGGCGGCGACCATGTTTCATTTTCTGTTTGTTCCTCTGACCCTGGGGCTTTCGATTCTGGTGGCCTGGATGGAAACCCGCTATGTGCGAACCGGAGATGAACTCTACCTGAAAATGACCCGTTTCTGGGGAAGAATTTTTCTGATTAACTTTGCGCTGGGCATTGTTACGGGCATTACGCTGGAGTTTCAGTTCGGCACCAACTGGTCCCGCTATTCGGCGTATGTGGGCGATATTTTCGGATCGCTTTTGGCTATTGAAGCCAGTGCTGCATTTTTTCTGGAATCCACGTTGATTGGCGTCTGGATATTCGGCTGGAAAAAACTTTCCGCCAAAGCTCATGCAACGGTGATGTGGTTAGTTGCGTTCGCGTCCTCGCTGTCGGCCATATGGATCATAACCGCCAACGCCTGGATGCAGCATCCGGTGGGCTATACCATTCGGGATGGCCGGGCGGAACTGGTCAGTTTCACGGCGGTGATTTTTCAGAAATTCGCGATCATGGAGTTTTTTCATACCATCAGTGGCGCCTATATCTTGAGTGCATTTCTGGTCATGGGGATATGCGCCTATCATCTGCTGAAACGGCGGTATGTAGAGTTTTTCAGCCGATCTTTCAATATGGCGCTGGTGTTCGGCTTGGTCTTTTCCCTTTTTATCATTGTGGAAGGAGATCTGCATGCGGTTGATCTGGCGGTCAAACAGCCGGCGAAACTGGCGGCGATGGAATCGCACTGGACAACCACCGCCAGAGCGCCGCTATATCTGCTGGCGATTCCGGATGAACAACACGAGAAAAATGCGGTCGAGATCGGCAAAATTCCGAGGCTGCTCAGTTTTCTGGCGTTTCGAGATACCGGAGCTGTCGTCAAAGGGCTGAAGGATTTTCCCAAGAATGAGCGTCCGCCGGTGATGCTGACATCCCTTGCATTTAAAGGCATGGTAGGGCTGAGCATGTATTTTGCGCTTATGATGATTGTCGGGTGGTTCAAACGCAACCGTCTGACGGAAAGCCCTCTGTATCTGAAACTCATGCTGTTTTCCATTCCGCTGCCCTATATTGCCAATGAACTGGGGTGGATGCTTGCTGAAGTCGGGCGCCAGCCCTGGATAGTGTACGGTTTGATGAAAACGTCGGATGCGGCTTCACCAGTGGCAGGTTCTCAGGTGCTGACATCGCTGATTGCATTTGTTGTGGTGTATGCGCTGTTAGGGGCTGCCGGGTATTATCTCATTGTATCTCATGTTAAAAAAGGGCCTGTTGATGCGTGATCTTTCTGAAGTGTGACGACTTCGTAAATGGAGATCATAACACAAAACATACCAAAAGCGAGTCTGCCGGACAGCCGTTGTTGCGGACTGAATACGGACTGATTTTTCATCTTACAGGAGGAGCATCATGACACTGCAAACCACATGGTTTTTTCTTTGGGGCCTGCTATGGGCGATATTTTTCATGACGGACGGATTTGATTTCGGAGTTGGAACGCTGCTGCCGTTTCTGGGGAAGACCGATGCCGAAAAGCGCATCATGATCAACGCGATCGGTCCGGTCTGGGATGGTAACGAGGTCTGGCTGATTACCGCCGGCGGGGTAACTTTCGCCGCATTTCCCACGGTGTATGCGGTGATGTTTTCATCTTTATATTCTGCATTGATGCTGATTCTGTTCGCGCTGATTCTGCGGGGTGTGTCTTTTGAATTCCGTGGCAAGGTGGAAAGCGCTGCATGGCGCAATGTCTGGGATACGTGCAGCTTTGTGGGCAGCGCGGCGCCAGCGCTGTTGTTCGGCGTGGCGTTTGCCAATATTTTCAAAGGGATTCCCATTGATCAGCACGGTGTCTATCAGGGGAACCTGTTGACGCTGCTCAATCCTTACGGGCTGTGTGGCGGCGTATTGTTTCTGTTGCTGTTTATCCAGCACGGCGCATTGTGGCTGGGTATCAAAACCGAGGGCGATCTTCAGCGGCGCGCGGTGCAGACAGCGGCCCGGCTGTGGCCTGTGACGACAGGAATCGCCGTCATATTTTTGGTGTTCAGTAAGTTTGCCACCCATCTTTATGACAACTATCTGGCGCATCCGCTGTTGTTTCTGGTCATTCTGGTGACTGTGGCGGCGCTTCTCGGAATCCGGTTTTTTATGGGGCAGGGGCAGTATGGCAAAGCCTGGATTGCTTCCGCCACGACCATTGTTGGGGCCACCTTTTTCGGTGTCATCGGTTTGTTCCCGAATCTCTTTCCCTCCAGCATCAATCCTGCATTCAGCCTTACGGCGTTTAATGCGTCTTCCAGTCCGTTGACCCTGACCATTATGCTGGGGGTCGTTGCGGTGTTCATACCGATTGTGCTGATATATCAGGTGTGGAGTTATCGTCTGTTTGCCTCCAAAATTACGTCCGAGGATCTGGATTATGACGAAGCGTATTGATCTTTCGTCTCGATGAATCGAAAAAAAGGCGTGGTGAGGTTTATAAGGGCCTTCCACGCCTTGACGTATTGAAGGGATTGGTGAATCTGGATTATTTGAGGATGCCGTATTTCTTGAGGTTGTTCATGACGTAGGGCCAGTGAAGCGCCAGATGAATAATCATGACGAAAATAAACAGGACGGCTGTCCATTCATGAATATCCCGGAAGAAATGCCGGGTGCTAATCAGAAATTTGCTTCCCGTTTCATATCCGCGGGGCAGTAGCCAGTTGATGATTCCGGTAAACGCCAGAATCACGAACAGGACGAAAGACGTTGCATTGACATACCAGAGTTGCGCGGCTTTGTTGGTTTCCATCGAAATCTCCTTTTATGAATTGATAATGATGACATGAATTGTTGCCGGAATCGCCATATTTAGCGATTTTTTGACTGCATTGCAACCCGTTTCCATTTTTGAGGATACTGCCATGACAATAAATACTGATACGAACAAAGGCGTTGCGTTCGATGTGAAGGCGCATGTCGCTTATGCCATCGGCGCTGTGGTCAGCAAGACGCTTTTAAAGAAAGATACAGGGAACATTACACTGTTTTCATTCGATGAAGGGCAGGGGCTTAGCGAGCAT
>JAJYBO010000152.1 GCA_021778975.1 Deltaproteobacteria bacterium | reverse complement strand
ATTTGGATCACGCGCCGCTTTCACAAACGCCGCTTCAGAAACCAGATCGGCTTTCGCCACCACTCCGGCAATTTCTTGCAGGGTATAGCCTTCGGGCGCGGTTACCCGGTGTAAATAGATTTTCCCGGTCGCCATCATTTCCATAATTCGCTCTGGAGACATCGCTCCGGATACCTGATACTCACCGGCCTTGATACGTTGACCATAGCCGGATATTCGCGCATACAGATAAAAATAGAGAGGTTTAGAAATAACTCCCTTTTCAAAAAGTTCGTCAGCCGTCATTTTCAATGGTTGATGCGGCGCCACCATTATCAATACATTTTTTGAAAGCGGGCTGGCCGGTACGCGCGCATATCGTATCATATCTATGGCAATCCACGCGCACAGAATCGCCACGAGTAGAAAACATACCTCTGTCGCTATTTTAAATGACTTTTTCAGTATATTATGATTTTTTTCATTTAATATCGGCATGTTATATGAGCCTCGCCATTACACTGTCACCAGCGTTTTTTCTTTAGCCTTCATCCTCCGAATGGCAGGCGCCATAATTTCTTCGATCAGGGTTCGGTAATCCATGCCGGCGGCCTCACCGATAATGCACAGATCCGACCATCCGGGCGTCAGACCGGGCAGAGGGTTGCATTCGATGAAATTGACCTGGCCACCAGCGTCCAGACGGAGATCCACCCTGGCCACATCCCGGCATCCCAACGCGATAAAGATGCTTCTGGCCACCTGTTCGAGACGCTTCTGAAGCGGTCTGTCTATCGCCGCCGGCGCCTGATAAGAAATTTCATCATTGATATCCAGTTTATGCTCGAACGCATACACGGGGCAGGGGTTGCTCTTGTCGTTGAAACATATCTCCATCGGCGGCAGCACCCGAGGCCGGTTCTCTCCCAGAAGCCCCACTGTAAACTCTCTTCCGGAAAGATATTCCTCCACCAGCACCGGCTGGTGATATTTAGACAGCAATTCTCGCGCAACGGCTTTGAGCGAGGTTTCGTCCTGCACCACGTTCATGCCGATCACGCCTTTGGAACTGCCCTCCGCAATGGGTTTGATGATTACCGGAAAGCGAAGTTCCCGCGGCAGACGCTCGTTACCCGTGCGCAACACCATGAAATTGGCGGTGGCAATTCCTGCCTGACGCACCATTTTTTTGGCCAGCACCTTATCCAGACAGATGGATAGCGTTGCGGGATCCGATCCCACATACGGAATATCCAGCAGTTCCAGAATCGCCGGCACCTGAGACTCCCGATTGCGCCCGTGAAGCCCTTCCGCAATGTTGAACACCAGATCCAGCGGCATGGAACCGATGATGAGCGGCAGCTCCGGTGTCGCCTCCAGTTCGACCACCTCATGCCCCAGAGAAGTGATGGCGCCTGCAATCGCGTCAACGGTTGTACGGCTGTCGAATTCGGCTTCACGGTCGTCATCACTGGCGTGGTGCGGTTTGATCCGCTTCAAATTGAAGGTAAGCCCGACTTTCAGCGCCTTTTTTCGGATGTGGGAACGCGCCGCCACCTGAATGCCATACCGTCCTGCCGCTCCCTCGACAACAGCGTTCAAAACGGACTTCATATCGGAAAGCCCCGCCAGCGCCGCGGATGCATATATTGTCGCGCCTGGCTCCAGACGGGGAAGCGCATTGGCCTCGACAAAATAAATTTCTCCGGTGGAGGACAGACGGAAATCCAGACAGGCCATATCCCGAATATCCAGCGTTTTCCGGATGGTCTGCGACATGGATATCAGATTTTTCAGGATATCGGGCGGCATTTCCGCCGGAACCCGCGCCATTACCGCATCCGGACGCCGCTGGAGATAACTGTCATATATGACGTACCGGCGATCCGAAACCTGTGATGTATCGAACCGATATTCCCCCGGCGTCAGGACGCCATCCGTATCAGGCGACGCATTTTCGAGAAAAGGGACGACAATATCCCTGCCTGCAACAAATTCTTCGACAATTACCCCTGCGGGATAACGGATCAGCAGCCCTGTCACCTGTTTCAAAAGCGCATCCGGAGTTTCCACGACAGAATTCTGGTCTATTCCCTCTGAACGGCTTTCATAATTGGGTTTAACCATCACCGGATATGTCAGTTCCGGAAATTTCCAGTTGTGAACGCTGTCCACAAATATCCATCGCGGGGTGGGAACGCCGCAGGACGCCAGCAACATCTTGGTAAGCCGCTTATCGGTCATCAGCGTACACCCATACGCGTCTGAGCCAGTGTAGGGAATCGCCACCTGTTCAAACAGGCCGGGATAAAAGGCTTCACGGCATTTACCGCCGCGTCCGACAGCGGTATTGAATACCAGATCCGGATTCAGGGCTTCAAGCCTAGCCACAAAGCGAGATACCGGTCCTGACACCTCGACACATTCCACCCGATGCCCCAGCGACGTCAGCGCCGCGGCGATAGCCGAAACCGTTTCCGGTCTGTCAAATGCAGCGTCCGCTTCGCTGTCTGACAACCGCACGTTACAGGTATAAGCGATTTTCATATATTCTCTCCAGAAATCTTCAAGGCGTATATACGGTGAACAGTGACAATAATAATCACAAAGGGTAAGGTTTTTCAATCGTGTTTTCGGATGGGTGGCATGGCTTTTCAAGAAATTCTGTTGCAGTGAACGCGGGTTTTTGCTTTTATGGCGATCAGGGGTGAACAAAACTTTCCGGGACGTCGCGTCAGATGGATCGGACATAAAATATTTTGGATAGTTATGGCAATTCTAAACACAATTCTTCCGATATTTCTGGTTATTTTCATGGGGTGGCTGTTTCATCAGAAAGGATTTCTGCCCCAGGAATTTCTGGGACCCGGAAACCGGCTGGTATTCTATATGGCAATCCCCGCCATGATTTTTCAGGCCGTGGCCAAAGCCAATCTGTTACCCAGTTCGACATTCGGGTTGTCATCACAACACTGGTCGCCGTGTTGATCGTTTTCGGCCTTACCTGGTCGCTGTCCACCTTCATTCAGGCAAGCCAGCGGGGACAGCGGGGAACCTTCGTTCAAACCTCATTCCATGGCAACATCGGCTATATCGCTCTGGCCATCGCCTATTATGCGCTGGGCAACAAGGGGCTGGCGCAGGCCAGTATCATCGCCGGATTCGTCATGATTCTCCAGAATCTTTTGGCCGTATTCATCCTGCAATATTATTCGGAACATGCCTCGAACAAAGGCGGGCCGTGGATTGTCTTCATCAGAATTCTGAGCAACCCGGTCATTGTCGGCGCCACGGCCGGGTTTATGGTGTCATTTCTGAAAATACCCATTCCCAAAGTCATGGATCAGGCGCTGGAAATTATCGGAGGAATGGCGCTTCCCATGGCGCTTCTGATTATCGGCGCCTCCCTGACATTCGACCTGGTGCGATCGCGGCTGATTCCCATCTTGTGCGCCACCGCCATAAAGCTGTTGATTCTGCCCGGCGCAGGATACCTGGGATACCGACTTCTGGGGATATCCGCTCACAATTATCTGCCCGCTCTGATTCTCCTGGCAACGCCAACCGCCACCATAGCGGTCGTCATGGCCCATGAAATTGATGGCGACATGGATTTCGCGGTCGCCACGGTATCGGTCAGCACCCTGATGTCCGCCGCGACATTCTCGCTGTGGCTGAAATTATCCGGAATTCTGTAAATTACCGATTTCATCATGGCGCCGCATCGCCAGCTTGTTGAAACTGTGGCACTCCAATCCAATACGGATCCTGAACGCCTTTTCGATACGCGTCCAGCGCTTCCGGAGACGAGTTTACCCGAAGATTGCTGTACGATTCGTCTTCATTCTGCCAGCGCTCATGCCAGAAAACAGCGGCCTTGATGCGCGGGTACAATTCTTTGAAATTCTGAAACGCCTTCTGAATCCACACCGCTTTGTCGCCGGATGAAGGAAATTCTCCAACTCCCCATTCCGCGGCCATCACCGGTTTTGTCGGATCCAGCTTGCAGATTTCATCGTAAGCCAGATGACTGACGTCATAAAACGCACTCCAGCCCATATAGCCGAACAACTTGCCGTAAATACTCAGCCCCAGCCAGTCCACATAATTCGATCCCGGATAATAATCGGCATACCGGTTCCACGAATCGTCGGGATCGGAATGGTTGTTGACATGAAAAACCCACTGGATGTTTGTAACCCCTCGGGCGCGCACTCGATCCACCACATAGCGGTACGCCTTTTTAAAAATCATCGGTCCCAAAAAATCCGGGGAATGGTACAGCCGATCCTTTTGTCCCGCTCCATAATAATACCCGGACCAGGGAAACCAGGTGCCGTTCATTTCCAGCCCCCAGGCAACCAGAAGCGGTTTGCCGAAGGCTTTGGCGTCATCCGCCCACCTGTCAATGTAACTGTCCCACATGCCGTTGAGAATGTTATACAGATTGAAACGGTTGGGAAGTTTGCCCTCAATATAAGGCTTATCCCACGGGGACCAGAACAAAAAAGGAACGGCGCCATAGCGGGTGACAATCTGAACATTTCGGAGCGGGAACGACTGCTCGCCCCAAAAATTTCCAAATGCAATGATCGCCTGATGTTTACCGACCATTTTTTCAAAATTTTCAATGGCGTCAAGCGTCACGTGATCCTCGCCATCGCCAAAATCCACATAAGCGCCGGTGTAAGCGCCGCTCACAGGCGCTGCCAGTTTCTGAGCTGCAGTATGCGCCGGTTCATCGGCGCGGCCATGAACCGGCCACATCACTGTACAGCACCCTGTAACCAGGATGACGATGCGCCATAAGCATTTTAAATGTTGTATTTGGTTTTTCATCGGTTTTCGTGCATTCTACCACAGGGATAAATGTTGAGAAATGAGCACAGCTATCAGGAAATTTCTATCATACACAGGGACTCTATTTCCTTCAAAACTTCCTCCAATAGAGGTGCAGATGAAGCAATTACGTTTGTTTCTGATCTTTCATGCTTATGGTGTGGATATGTGAGAAGCTCTAATTTCCGATGATGTCCCGTATTATCATAACGAAAGATAAGCGTTTTGGATTCAGTCATATATTGATACAAGTACATGAGGCGGTTAACGCCACACTCGACATCCACAAACTCTCGTACATGCAGCAGCGAATTATCAGCGAAAAAAATTTCTCCCGTAATGAAGCCTTCGTATGTCCCTCGTTTATCACAGGCAATTCGATTTGTCTGGACAACCAAACAAGAATTGATTGTCTTCTGATATTGCTGAAAGTAGGCGTCAATCAACAAGATGAACCTCTTGCAGAACACCGACCTTTTCCTGTAATTTTTTCAATAAGCGGTATTCACCAATCCATTCGGCAAATTCCAGACTTTCCTCAAATTCGTCGTTTTCGAAATGAATTATAAGCTCTGAAGTCACAAGATGATATTTTTCCTCAAATTCTCGAATTCGTCGTTCTGTCCGAGATATGCTGGCCTTCAACAATTTCAATTGATTCATCAAGGCCGCTTCTACCAGCGGCCTCAATGAATATTGGCAAGCACTGACAAGGGTCAATTCCGTCATATAGTTTCCCTCCATATATTTCTGTTTCATCCATATCGGCTTACGACACGGATGCGGTGCGTTCCAGCTTTCCCCACCCCACCCATACGCCTTTGGCGGCTTTAAAAAGAGACTTCCATATGACCCAGCTTAGCAACGGCCGATATACAAAACGCATGGGAATCGTAAGCCATGCCTGTCTCAGCGGCTCGCGCTCCATGATACACGCCAGCGCCGCCAGCAGAAAATCCATCAGAAGAAATACCATAAAATAAATATAGAGAGACAGGCTGACCTTCCCGACCAGCAGCGACAACAGCAGCGTCACGTCAATCATCGGCGCGACCGCCACCAGCAATACCTGAAAAAACCAGATACCGGGCAGACTGAAGCATCCCAGCGCCCTGTAATGCGGGTTCAACACCATATCCCGATGTTTCCAGAGACACTGGATGGTTCCGAATGCCCACCGAAAACGCTGTTTGGCCAAAGCGCCAATGGTCTCCGGTGCTTCGGTAAACGCCAGAGCATCCGCTACATATACGACACGAAATTTCTGGCGATGCAGGCTCAGCGTCAGGTCGGTGTCCTCCGCCAGCGTATCGGTGCTGATACCACCAGCCTGAAACACGGCGCTTTTCCGCAACGCGCTGATCGCTCCCGGTACCACCGTAATGCAGTTGAGATAGTGATAGGCCCGGCGATCCAGATTGAATCCGCATGTATATTCCAGAGACTGGCAGCGGGCAATGAATTTCCTCAAATTACCGACTTTCGCGTTTCCAGACACGGCGCCGATGGTCGGGTCCTGAAACGGTTGCACCAGTTTTCCCAGTGTGTCCGCCTGAAAGCGGGTATCCGCGTCCAGAGTCACCACGATATCGTCTGTAATGGATTCCAATCCTTTCCGAAGCGCCGACGCCTTTCCCATATTGGGCTGCTGGATCAATCGCACCCGCGGCTCTTGCGCCGAAAAAGTCTCGACCACCTGAGCAGTCCTGTCTGTAGAACCATCATCCACCACCCATACCGAAATATTGCCGGAGTATGTGGTTGAGAGAACGGATTGCAGGGTTTTCTCGATAACTTTTTCCTCGTTGTAGGCCGCTATCAGAACACTGATGGAAGACGCCTGCGATGGTAGCGGCGATGCGTCGGTTCGCTCCCGTTTCTGAATAAACGCCAGCACGACCACCAAAAGGGTGCGAAGTGTCACCAGAAGGGTGGCGACAATCATGAACGCCCACAGAAAATTGGTGACAATTCGCATGATCTGAAATCCGCCGCCGCTGACCATACGGGTCATGGCGTATTGATTTTTGGGAACACGGGGCATGACGCCGGCCCGTGTTTCTCCGAGCAGTTGACTGAGCAGGACAATGCGGTCGCCGCGGTCTATCAGGTAATCAATGACCTGGGGCAGGGCCTCT
>JAJYBO010000151.1 GCA_021778975.1 Deltaproteobacteria bacterium | reverse complement strand
ATGGGGGAAAAACCGCTCTCTGATATAATCTTTCACGGCCATTTTTACACTCCTTTCCCCTGAATGAGTCTCAGGATGTTACGGATATCCGTGGGATTGATAAAGACCCCATCCACCCGATTGGCCAGAAATACGCGCTCCGGATTGGGCAGCGACAGTTTGACTTCCTGAAGCACCTGTCCCATGTTCATTTCCACCACCACAACCGTATGGGCGCTGGCGCATTTTTCACGGACAATGCGATGAGGAAAGGGCCAGAGCGTCTGAAGCTCTAAAAGTCCGATGCGTTCGCCCCGTTTTCGGCGATTTTTCACCACATGGAGAGCGGATCTGGCGGATGATCCGTATGAGATCAGAACACATTCGGCATCTTCCAGGTCGTATTCTCGAAACCGGGCAATCTCACTGGCATTGTTTTGTATCTTGTCAATCAAATGCCGCATCAGACCGTGAACCACCTGAGGATTGCCGGAAGGAAAACCCCACATGTCATGAGCCAGCCCCGTCACATTGTACCGATGCCCGCCGCCAAAATCGGACATGGGCAGACGTCCGTCTTCTCGCGGCAGGTAGGGATGATAGTCAACACCCTCCCTGACAGAGGTTCGGAGGCGGCCCACCAGCGGCAGTTTGCCCTTTTCAGGAATGACGACTCGTTCACGCATGTGTCCGACAATTTCGTCGAACAGCAATATAACCGGCGTACGATAGGTTTCCGCCAGATTGAAGGCATCTACGGTGATGGAAAAGACATCCTGATGGTTGGATGCCGTCAGGGCGATGATGGCATGGTCTCCGTGAGTGCCCCAGCGAGCCTGATTGACATCTCCCTGACTGACATGGGTCGGCAGCCCGGTGGACGGCCCCCCGCGCTGCACGTTGACGATAACGGACGGAATCTCCGCCATGACGGCGTATCCCAACGCCTCCTGCATCAGCGAAAAACCAGGACCGCTGGTCGCGGTCATAACCTTGTGCCCTGTCAGCGATGCGCCGATGATAGCGCATATGGAGGCAATTTCGTCTTCCATTTGAATGAATTTGCCGCCGATCTGGGGAAGCCTCAGGCTCAGGTGTTCGGCAATTTCCGTAGAAGGGGTGATGGGGTACCCGGCAAAAAAGTCAAGCCCCGCATAGAGAGCGGCTTCCACGCACACTTCGTTGCCCTGTAAAAACCGGATGGTATCACTCATAATATCGCCTCATTCCCCGGTAAGGATTTCGATGGCCAGATCCGGGCATCGGAGTTCACAGAGTTTGCAGCCGATACAGGACTCCGGACGGGCCGCCGCCGCTTTGTCCTGCCCGTCCAGTTCAAGAACATTCTGGGGGCAGAACGCCGCGCAGATGCCGCAGCCCTTACACCAGTTTCTGTTGATGACATGTTTGACCAGTTTGGGTTTTGTCATGGGATGTATCCTCGACAGCGAACATTATCGGGTGATTTCCTGTTGAAGACGACAAGATGGTGGCATCGTCTTCTCATTGTATTATTGAAAAAAGATGTCACACCATGGTTGAGATATGAATACCAGGTAAATGATTATAAATCACAGGGACAGGCAAAATGTCAACCGGTTTATCGCGAATTGTCAGGGGGGATTTTGCCTGACACGATGTTTCTGATACCTTTAAAAAAATACAAAATTGTATCTATATCCCCCCAATATTCTACAATATTGTATTTTTGGGGTTTGGATAAAAAAATGTGCATTTTTATCTATTTGAAAAAACATCATTTACAAGATTGAGAATAGTGGCATATTCCTTGCTTTGTTGAACGTCATGCGGATATCTGACGATGATACGGGATGTCTGCATATCTCGTTACTTCGAGTGCAATATCTGAGGCGCTTTCTCTGAACGTATGGGTTCGAGTGAAAGGGTGAAGCAAGACGTAATGGGTGGCGGCTCGAAGTATATCCGGTGGTCCGGCATGTATCAGGTGGTTGTTTCCATGAATGAAAATGCATCAGTGGTATTGAAACAAAAACGGGAGCGATTGATTTCAGGGTTCAAGGGCAATGCTCTGCACTTTATGAGCGAGCATACCAGTATTCTGGATCATTATTTTCAGGTCTGCTACGAAACCAGTCTGGTAGGGCCGGAACTCCGTATCGAAAAAAACCCCTATGCCATCATTGCGCTGGGCGGCTATGGCCGAAAAGAGCAATGCGTGCATTCGGATGTGGATCTGTTGTTTCTCTTCGAGAAAAGCGTGCCGGATACAGCGGAAGCCCTCATTCAGGAAATGATCTATCCGCTATGGGATATCGGGATGGATGTCGGGCACGCGACCCGCTCCATCGAAGAATGCGCCGAAATTTCCAGGACGGATGTCGAGGCATTTACCGCGCATTTAGATGCCCGGTTTGTCTGCGGGATGTCACCGCTGTATTCGAGGCTGATGCGATATCTGCGTGAAAATATCATCGGAAATCAGTCCCCGGAAATCATTGCCTGGCTGATTGAAAACAACGCCCGCCGGCACAAGCATTTCGGAGAGTCGGCATATCTGCTGGAACCCAATCTCAAAGAAGGGTGCGGCGGGCTGAGAGACTATCATACCATCCGGTGGATCGCCAAAATCAAATCCGACATCCAGTCTCGCCGGGATCTGGAGTATTACGGCTATTTTTCCAGCAATGAATATGAATCACTGGCCGCTGCGCTGGCGTTCATCTGGAGCGTGCGCAACCATCTGCACCGGATGTCGGGCAGAAAATGCGATCAACTTTATACGGAACATCAGCCAAAGCTTGCAAAGGTTTTGGACTTCAAGGAGATGGACGGCCGCTCTCCGGTGGAGGCGATGCTGGGAAAAATCCAGGGCGAGATGGAGTTCTTGAACCAGCAATTGCAGATGTTTCTTTACGAATTGTCTCATGAAACCGGGCAGCACCGCAAACGCCGAAAATATCAGCGCACCCAGAATCCCGATCTTGAAATCCGTAAAGGCGCCATCAATTTCCTTTCATCCGAAGCAGTTCACACCAACCCGATGCTGTTGATGCAGATTTTCGAGGAGTGCGCCCGGTTTCAGGCGCCGCTGTCCGCGGAGGCCAAACGGCTTGTTCGAGAATTCCAATATCTGGCGGATGCCGATTTTATTGTATCGAAGAAGGTGATCAAATCGTTCGAACGGCTGCTGATGGCCAAACCCGCGGCCGTGAATGCGCTGGATGAAATGCTGGCATCGGGCTTTCTGCTTCAGATCATTCCAGAATTCGGCGGCATTGTTCACCGGGTGCAATATGACGATTATCATCTGTTTCCTGTGGATCAGCATTCACTGCACGTGGTGCAGACGCTGAAAAAATTCGGCGGCCCGGACGATCCTTCCGAATGCAGACTTTGTGGGGAGCTTTATGACGAGTTGGCCACGCCCAAATGGCTTCTCTGGGCAGGGTTGCTCCATGATATCGGCAAGGGAAGCAGTGGCAATGACCATGCCGGGCGCGGCGCGGTGATCGCCACGCATCTGCTGACCCGAATGGGATACCGGCGTAAGGACATCGAAACCGTCGGTTTTCTGGTCGAAGAACACCTGTTTCTGATCAAAATCGCCACTCGCCGCGATGTCAACGACGAAGAGACCGCCGTATTTTGCGCCCGGAGAATCAAGGACATTGACAGACTGAAAATGCTCTATCTGCTGACAGTGGCGGATTCCATTTCGACAGGCCCCAAGGCATGGAATGAATGGACCGCGGCGCTGCTTCGGGATTTGTTCCTCAAGACACTCAACATTCTGGAAAATGGCGAACTGGCGAGTCGTGAAGCAATGGAGGCCGTAGCGCGGAAAAAAGAGCAGGTGGTGTATTCCGCAAAGACGCAGAAAGCCGCCAGAGAGCTTGATACCCTGTTTAACGTCATGTCTCCGCGGTATCTGCTCTATTCATCCGCAGAAGATATTTTATCTCATGTGCTGCTCTACCGAAAACTTCAGGACGCGGATTTTGTCTGGAGCATTGCACCGGTGCCTGAAGTGGAAACCCGTATCGTCACCATTTGCGCCAAAGATCGTCCCGGGCTGTTTTCAAAGATATCCGGAGTATTCACCCTGAACAGTCTTGAAATTTTGGACGCGCAAATATTTACCTGGCGAAACAACACTGCTTTAGACATCTTTCATGTCAAACCACCGCTCGACCAGTTGTTTGAAGAAGAAAAATGGAATCGCGCCAGAGCCCATTTGGAGGCGGCGCTTTCCGGAGAACTGGATCTGGAACTGGCATTGAAAGAAAAGATGGAAGATTTTCGAGCAGAGCGACTGCGATATGCCGAAAGACCTCATCGGGTGGAAATTGATAACCAGAGTTCCAGTTTTTTTACGATTATTGATGTGTTTTCCACCGATTTTCCGGGGCTGTTGTTTCAGATCACCCATGCGCTGTTTCAGTGCAAACTGGATATATGGGTGGCCAAAATCGCCACCAAAATCAACCAGGTGGTGGATGTATTTTATGTCAGAGATTTTGACGGCCAGAAGGTGGACGCCGCGGATCGGGTGTCGGCCATCAAAGCAGCGGTACTCGATGTGTTGAATGGCGCGCAGCGGAAGGAGTCCGGACAATGAAAAAAATCGAAGCGATCATCAAGCCGTTCCGGCTGGATGATGTCAAGGCGGCGCTGAATGAAATCGGAATTCAGGGCATGACAGTGTCCGAAGTCAAAGGGTATGGGCGACAAAAAGGGCATAAGGAGGTTTATCGGGGTGCTGAATATGTGGTTGATTTCACCCCTAAAATCAAGATAGAAGTGGTTGTGGCATCTGCACTGACAGAGCAGGCGGTCGCCCGCATCCGTACTGCCGCAAAAACGGATACACTGGGAGACGGAAAGATTTTTGTGGTTCCGGTGGAACAGGCCATTCGGGTTCGAACCGGTGAGCGCGGCAGGGATGCGGTTTGAGAGGCGGAAGCGTAGCAGTTTTTATGATGTATTTCAAAGAACCATCCAATAGTTATCATTTCATTTAATGGAGGAAGAACCGTATGAAACCAAGTGATGTACTGGCGCTGGCAAAAGAAAAAGGGGTGAAGATCGTTGATTTGCGGTTTATGGATTTTCCGGGGGTATGGCAGCATTTTTCGGTACCCATTCGGGAGCTGGAAGAATCCAGTTTTGAAGAAGGTTTTGGTTTTGACGGATCCAGCATCCGCGGCTGGCAGCCCATCAACGCCAGTGATATGCTGGTGATTCCAGACCCCAGCACCGCCAGAATAGATCCGTTTTTTGAAGTTCCAACGCTGGTGTTGATCTGCGATATCATGGATCCGATGACCTTGCAGCCTTACAGCCGTGATCCGCGCTACATTGCCAAAAAAGTCGGCAATTATCTAAAAACCACTGGCATTGGCGATACCCTCTATATCGGGCCTGAAGCCGAATTCTTCATTTTTGACGATGTGCGGTTTGAGTCTTCCCAGAATCGTGCGTTCTATGAACTGGATTCCATCGAAGGCGCCTGGAACACCGGACGTGATGAAGGCCCCAACCAGGGATACAAACCACGTTATAAAGAAGCCTATTTCCCGGTTCCGCCAATGGACAAATTTCAGGATTTGAGAACCGAAATGCTCCTGACACTCGAAGGGCTGGGGATTGAGATCGAAGCGCAGCATCACGAAGTGGCCTCCGGCGGTCAGGCGGAAATTGATATGCGCTTCAAGCCGCTTTTAGAGATGAGCGATCAGTTGGCGTGGTTCAAATATGTTCTGAAAAACGTGGCGTATCGTCACGGGCACACCGTCACTTTTATGCCCAAACCGCTGTTTGGCGACAATGGCAGCGGCATGCACACCCATGTCAGCATCTGGAGAGACGGCAAGCCACTGTTTGCAGGCGATAAATACGCTGGCGTTTCGCAGGAAGCCCTTTATGCCATCGGCGGCATTCTGAAACACTGCAAGGCGCTGTGCGCGTTCACCAACCCGACGACCAACTCTTACAAACGTCTGGTGCCAGGGTTTGAAGCCCCTGTCAATCTGGCCTATTCGAGCCGTAACCGGAGCGCCGCCATTCGTATCCCCATGTATTCATCGTCTCCGAAAGCCAAACGTATCGAGTTCAGAACCCCAGATCCTTCCTGCAACGGCTATATGGCGTTTTCCGCCATCAGCATGGCGGTACTGGACGGCATTCAGAACAAAATGGACCCAGGCGATCCGCTGGATAAGAATATTTATGATCTGCCGCCTGAAGAAATGGCCAATGTACCATCCGCACCGGGGTCTTTAGAAGAATCTTTAGCGGCGTTGAAAGCCGATCATGAATTTCTCATGAAAGGCGATGTATTTACCCAGGATGTCATTGATATGTGGATAGATTACAAGATTGATGCGGAAATCAATCCTGTCAAACTGCGTCCACATCCACATGAGTTCTCTCTGTATTTCGATATTTGATGATGTTGCGGAAAATCGAACGGCGTTTTTGGCGTATGTGGTGCTGAAGCGCCGCCACTATTGCTCCCCTCCATGAAAACCCCTGGTTTGTCTTTCGGATGGGGGTGGCCGGATGGAAGGTGACACCCGCGGGTTTTCGTGGTACAAAGCCCCTGCTCTCTCGTGGAGCGGGGGCTTTTTTTATGCCCATGCCGGAAAAATAATGGTGTCTATCTTCGTTCTGGAGGTGTGAGCGTGTTCGGAACCGTGGTCAATGTATTGGCGATTATGGCGGGAAGCTGTGTGGGACTGATTTTCAGAGGCGGTATCCCAATGGCATACCAGCAAACGGTGATTCAGGCCATTGGGCTGGCGGTGGTAATCATCGGTGTTTCCGGAGCGCTGAAAACTCAGGATATTCTGGTGGTGATTTTCAGCCTTGCCATTGGCAGTATTACCGGGGAACTAATCCGGATCGAGGCGCGGCTGAATCAGCTTGGCAACTGGCTGGAACGCCGGTTTTCAAAAGCAGGCGGCGGTATCGCCAGAGGCTTTGTCACGGCCAGCCTGCTGTATTGTGTCGGATCCATGGCG
>JAJYBO010000150.1 GCA_021778975.1 Deltaproteobacteria bacterium | reverse complement strand
CCAGCAGGTTGGTCTGAAACGCAATTTCATCTATCGTCTTGATGATTCTGGAAGTTTCGTCGCTGGCTTTCAAAATATCGTTCATGGACGCCGTCAGCTCGGCCATGGATTTGGAAACTGTTTGAACGCTGGCGCCGGCTTCCTGCATCAGCGCATTGGCCTGCGCCGCGTTGTTGGCGTTCTGTTTGGTCATGGAAGACATTTCTTCCAAAGACGCCGAGGTTTCTTCGATGGAGGCCGCCTGCTCGGATGCCCCTTGCGCCAGCGTCTGGCTGGAGGACGACACTTCACCGGCCGCTGACGCCACCTGATCCGCGCCTTCGTTAAGCCCTTCGATGACAACGGTCAGCGGCTTTGAAATGGTGCGGGAAAAAAACCAGATCGCTAAAAGTCCTACTCCCAGAAAGATTACCGTAATCCCGATCATGGCGTTTCGCAGGGCATAGACCGAGGCCATGAATTCATCCACAGGTTGGGTGGCGCCAACACTCCATCCGGTCAGCGGCACCGGCGCGAAACCGGCAATTTTATGAATACCCTCGAAAGTATAGGAATCCACACCGGTCTGCTGCGCCAGCATTTTCCCCATGATGTCTTTCATGCCTTTCAGGGTGGCGAGATTCAATTCCAGAACGTTTTTGGGGGTGGGGTGGATGATCGTCAGGCCGTTTTTATCCACCACAAATGGATATCCGGTCTTGCCGAGTTTGATAGAGAGTATTTTTTCGGACAAATCGTTCAGTTTGACGACGGTTGTCAGGGCGCCAACAAACTGTCCGGCGTCGGAATGGATCGGAATACATATCGGCAACACCACATCACCGGTTTTTTTGGATTTGATGGGGGTTGTCAGATTGACCTTATTGTTTTTGGCGCTTTGAAAATAATCGCGATCCTTGATGGAAATACCTTTATAGTCACCACCTGTACCATCGGCATAAATTGCGCCGTCCGGGTTGCAAACGAAAATGGTTTCATACCGTTCTCCGATTTGCTTCATGGTTGCGGCCAGTTTGCGGCTCAGTTTCTGAATATCCGAAGCGGATGCATCAATGCCAGACGTAGCGACTTGGGATGCAACGTCTATGGTGGTATTGCCAACCGACAGATCCTTAGCGATCTTGATTTCTTCTTCCAGCATCATCTGAATGAGGCTGGCAAGGCTTTTAGCGGTATTGACGGAGCTTTGTTCATGACTGGCCCTCATATCCCTCGATAGCCGCATATTGGAGAAACCACCAAGCGCCAGAAGCGGCAACAACACACACAGAGAACCACCTGCCAACAATTTGAAGCCGAGACTTTTCTTTTTCATGCAGCGCCTCCTTTGGGTAAAATAGAGTCGTTATGGGTGTGTGTTACAGCAAGCACTTTCAACAGTTTAGAACATACCGACACATTATCACACAAGATCAAAACAAAATTCAACCGGTATGTGTTCGGCATTTTCGATACAGGAGCGTTTTGCATGAACATAAACCGGCTGTTTCGAGTTATCGGCAGTTTCCGTTTAAACTTGAATGATTCTACGGAAGATTTCACACTTACCTGCCATATAGGGTTGATTTGACAAAATGCCTGATATACACTTTCAAGAACACATGAACGAAGGAATTGTATTCAATGTCCCGCACTCAAGAAACATGTCGCAATACACCGTGCAGCAGTGTCTGCACCCAAAGTAACGGTTACAATGCCGCGTGCCAGTGGTGTGTATCCCTTCTGGACGGAACACCCATGCCCACCTTCGCCATCAATGCACAGCATCAGGTGGTGTTGTGGAACAAGGAATGTGAAATACTGACCCGCACCCCACGAGAAAAGGTGTTGTTTCATCGTCTCGATTCGCGGATGTTCTATGGCGGGCCGCACCGACCGCTTCTGGCGGATCTGGTTTTGAACATGGATGAAGAGGCCATTCACAAATGGTATGACGCCAAGAACCTGTGTCACAGTACGGTCATTCCCGAAGCCTATGAAGCCTCCGACGAGATTGTTATTCAAGGAGAAAAACGCAGTATTATTTTTGTGGCGGCGCTCATCCGGGATGCCGGAGGCGAGGTTGTCGGCGCGGTCGAAAGCCTGCTGGATCATACGGATCGCAGCCAGTTACTGAATCAGTTGTATCAGGCTCAGAAAATGGATGTACTGGGATCTCTGGTGGCCGGTGTGGCGCATGAAATCAACAACCCGATCAACCTGATCATGTACAATATTCCGCTTCTGGAAAAAATCTGGACAGATGTGCTGTCACTGATCAGGGAACGATCCGCCCAGGAACCTCGAAAAAAATACGGAGGACTGACCAGTGATTTTCTGGAAAAAAACCTGCTACAACTTATTTCCGATATGGATATGGCCAGTAAACGAGTGGCGGCAATCGTTACCGGCCTGAAGAGCTTCTCCAGGTTTTCCGCCCGTACGGATAAAGCGCCATTTCAGATCAATCAGGCAGTGGAAAACGCCGTTCGATTGTCTCAACCCACATTGAAAAAACTGAACGTCGAAATTGAACTGGAGCTGAAAGCCGATATTCCGGTCATTCCGGGAAATCTCCAGAATATCGAACAGGTTATTTTGAACCTGATCATCAATGCCGCGCAGTCCATTGACCATGATCACGGCAAAATCCGAATTATGACCCGGTTTAGAGAGCAGGACGGTTTTGTTGACATCCTGGTGGAGGACAACGGTAAAGGCGTCAACAGCGCCATTGCGGACAAGCTGTTCGATCCGTTTGTCACCGATAAACAGGATAAAGGCGGCACCGGGCTGGGGCTTTCCGTGTCTTACAACTTGGTCAAGGCGCATCAAGGAACCATCACCTTCAAAAGCAAAGTGGGGAAAGGAACGATATTTCAGATTCTGTTGCCATCGGTGGTAAAACGAAAACCCTTTCGTATCATGGTGGTGGACGATGATCCACTGATTCGGGAATTGCTGCGAGATGTGCTGGTGCAGCACCGGCCCTATATTGTCGAGGAGGCCTCCAATGGCATTGAGGCATGTATCCGACTGGGCGCCAACCGTCCCGATCTGCTGGTTATGGATTTGTTCATGCCGGAAATGAATGGCATCGAAGTATGCCGGGTGCTGAAAAACGATCCGGTGTTATCCGATATGAACGTCATGATTATCACCGGTCACGAGGGGCATCCTCTGGTTGCGGATATTTCGCAGTTCGGATTCATTGATATTCTGTACAAACCCTTCGATCTGGAAGATTTTGTGAAACGGGTTGACAATATCTTATTGTCCTGAATAATGGAATCGAGAAACATGAAACCTGTATCGGATGCCTCCCCCATTCTGATTGTTGACGATGACGCGGGGTTGCTGTTGAGCATCAAGGCCACATTGCTCAGCGCCGACTTGCCGGAACCGGATGTCGTTTCGGACAGCCGCTTGGTAATGGATATGTTTCGTCAGAATCCCTATCGGATCGTCATCCTGGATCTGGTGATGCCCCATATCAATGGTATGGAGCTTTTAGAGAAAATCAGGGCGGAGTTTCCGAATACGGTGTGTCTGATCGTTACCGCCACCGATGAAGTATCTACGGCGATTCAGGCTATCAAGTTGGGAGCCTCCGATTATCTGGTCAAACCGATTGACGGTGAAAACCTGGTAACCATCGTTCAGCGGTCACTGGAACGGTATAATATTCGCCAAGATGTCGAACGGTTTGCCTCCAACCGTTCTTTTTCGAATCTGACCCATCCGGAAGCGTTTCAGGGAATTGTGGCGGAAGATGAATCCATGTCCCTGGTATTTCATCAGATCGAGGCGGTCGCGCCTACGGATTACAGCGTGATCGTTACCGGAGAATCCGGCACCGGAAAAGAGTTGATGGCCCGAATGATACACAAGATGAGCCGTCGGGCATCGGCGCCTTTCATCGCCGTCAATATGGCGGCTTTTACCAAAACGCTTTTCGAGGACGATTTTTTTGGACATGCCAAAGGCGCTTATACCCATGCCGTAGCCGATAAAAAAGGTTTTTTTGAAGAAGCCCATGGCGGAACCCTGTTTCTGGATGAAATATCCGAACTCGATATGTCGTTACAGGGGAAACTGTTGCGGGTTTTACAAGAAAAGGAGTTTTACCGGCTGGGCAGCACCAGCAGCCGGCAGATAGATGTCCGTATTCTGGCAGCGACCAACCGGGATATTCTGGAAGAGGTCAAACAGGAACGTTTTCGGGCGGATTTGTTTTATCGCTTGAGCATGTACACCATCAGAATACCGCCGCTCCGAGAGCGAAAAAAAGACATACTTCCCCTTGCCAGACACTTTATGGAAATGTATGGTAAAAGTATGCCGGAGCGTATCGAAGCCATTGCTCCGGATTTGGAGCAGAAACTTTTAAATTATCCATTTCCGGGAAATATCCGGGAACTCGAAAACATGATGGCATCGGCGTTGCTGCTGGAAAAATCCCGCACCCTGACGGCTGACTCGCTTCCTGGTCTGAATACGTCCGGTTCCGGGGGGGCGGGTGATGTTCAGGGACTGCTGACGCTTGACGAACTGGAAAAGCAGCATATTCTTCGTGTACTTCAAGAGACCGGTGGAAATCGGATCAAAGCGGCTCGTATTCTGGGTATCAATACGGCCACCGTGTATCGGAAAATCGAAAAGTACAAGATTTCTGACAAATTTTTGAAGTAGTTGATTTTAAAGGAAAAGCAGGAGTCGTTGCGACGCTATAGCGTAACGGGATGTTTATGAAAAACCAGGATCACATTACCGGCGGTCAGATTCGTTCCATCATAGAACAGCTTAAAAACGGGAAGTCGTTTGTCCGGATAAAACTGTCGGAAAACGGTATCGAACAGTTGACCATGATTTATGACATTCGGTCGAAAGGGAACAGACAATTCTTCATCATTGACCGTCCGGAAGGCTTTTCCGATGACGTTGATCCCGCAAACGGAAAGCGGGTTGATTTTGAATTCGTCGGAGTGGACAGACTGCCGTATTTCTTTCACACCCGGATTTTACGAGTTGACCCCAAGGAAATATGGGTTGCATTTCCCGAAGGCATCGCCCGAAAACAGCTTCGGCGGAATTTCAGGGTGGATGTACCGTCGGGAACATCTATGAGTTTTCATCGGAATGGCGTCAAGATTGACAATCAGGTTGTTAATCTAAGCCTGGGGGGATCGTTATGCGCGCTGATCCGTTATTCTTACACGGACGAGTCGGAGACCGCCATTTCTGTTGGAGACTTTCTGACAGACATCGAACTGGTCTTCCGTCCCAAGTTTTCCGCGCCACAGCGGGTAAAAATCGGCAGGGCCGCTGTCGTTCGTATTGACGAAAAACCGGATACGCCCGAAATGCTCTGCGCGCTTCAATTTACCCAGATCGAGAAATCTGAGGAAAAGATACTGACGGAAATGATTTATATCATGCAGCGTGAATATCTCAAAAAGCGGCTTCAGATTTGATGCTCTCATACAAAGTCGAATTTAGTTTTGCGCCTATACCTCGGAATCGAGGTTACCCAATACCCGGTTCACATATTGCCGGGTTTCACTGAAAGGCACATCGCCATTATACCGTTTGACGTTTTCCGGCCCTGCATTGTAGGCGGCGAGAGCTTTTTTGACGTTTCCTCCGAACAAATCCATCATTTTCCGCAAATACCGCACGCCGCCGTCAATATTCTGTCGAATGTCGAACGGCTTTGTGACACCCATATCCCGTGCGGTTCCCGGCATCAACTGCATCAGTCCCTGCGCTCCGGCCGGAGAGACGGCATGGCTGTCATAGTTGGATTCCGCCTGAATGACGCCTTTGATCAGTTGATGCGGAACCTGATATCTGGAGGCGGCTTCCTGGATGGCGTTCTCGATGGCTTCACTGCAGTTGCCGGATGCAGGTCGGGATATCGCGGACTTTCCCTGGACGGGTGCGTATCCATAAAGAGAATTTTTGATATCCGCCATGGTTTTTCTGACCGGAAGCGCTGAAGATTGCATTCCGGAATTCTGCGCCGGCGGCGCCACCGGAGGGCTGGCTGAGCCTTCCGAGGATTTTGGAGACGCGGCTGTCGTTCCTCCAGAAGGTGTTATCGGCATCATATCGTATGGTGTGGTAATCGAATGCTTTCGGTAGTCATCGAGCGTCATTCCCTGAAATTTTTTGGGCGCTGTATCGCTGACAGGCTTTTTGAACGTCGAGAGAATGCCGTTAAACTTGCTTCCGGATTCTGTCGGCGTGTCATTTTGGGTCTTCATATCCTGTTTGAAAACCTTGAATCTTCCGGTGGCGTTGTTGATATAGTCTTCAATGCTCATATTGGTCTGCATGGCTTTATTTCAACCTCCGTCATCGCCATAATTCGCGACAGGTCAAAAATTTGACGGCAAGGGGATTCTTGCGTTTCCGTTGATTTCTTATCTTTGGTAATGTATCGAACGGGCGACGCGTATTGCCGAATATGAAAAAAGCAGCGCCATGCAGGAGATACACAACAAGGAAAATTTGAACAACATACGGGTAAGCATTACAACGGCGTCATAGACGGAAACCTTTTCGTATCCGGATTCTTGTGTAAGGGGCCCGGCTGTTGATGGCTGTCCGGACTTTTTGAAATATGCCGTGATATTATCCATCGAAAATGGAGAAGTGCGTGACTTGTGTACCGCGGGCAGTGGTTCTGAAACCACAGGTTGTCGTTTTTCACCCGCCTGTTCGGTCGAAGCCGCAATGCTGGACGCAGCGGTCGCCAGAGAAATATCCTGAGCCGTTTGTGCCGGGGCTGATGGTTGCACAGGTGGGGTTGGATGGGGCGCCGGAGAGGCAACGGGCGCTGCGGAAGCCGCTGGAGGCGCTGTCACAGACGACAGTACGGGTTTCAAATACTGTTTGGATATCCAGCCAGTGACTTTTTCGCCCTTTTTCCCCTGTAGTTCATGGGATACTTTGGCCCATGGGCCGATTTCGTCCTGAATGACAAGCTTTTCTCCTCTGGTCAAC
>JAJYBO010000149.1 GCA_021778975.1 Deltaproteobacteria bacterium | reverse complement strand
CAGGCTGGCGGGAGCGTAATCGGTTATTTTGGTCCATTGGGAAGTGGCGGTGTTCAGCCAGTACAGGCCATATGAATTCCAGCAGGCGGCGACATCCGCTTTGCCGTCTCCGTTGAAATCACCCGCGGCGATATCGCCGGTCGGGCAGCCGTTGTACAACTGCGTCCATTTGGAGGTGGCGGTGTTCCAGTAAAAAATGCCGGTATCCCAATTGCCGATGATCTCGGCATGGCCTTCGCCGGTCACGTCGCCGGCTGTTACATGGTAGGGGGCGGTACCGGTTACCTGCGTCCATTGGGAAGTGGCGGTGTTCAGCCAGTACAGGCCGTATGAACCCCAGCAGGCGGCGACATCCGCTTTGCCGTCTCCGTTGAAATCACCGGCCGCAATATCGCCGGTCGGGCAGCCGTTATACAACTGCGTCCATTTGGAGGTGACGGTGTTCCAGTAAAAAATGCCGGTATCCCAGTTGCCGATGATTTCGGCATGGCCTTCGCCGGTCACATCACCGGCCGTTACTTTGTAGGGCGCATAGTCCGTTACCTTGGTCCAGCCCAGCGTGGCGCCGTTCTGCCACCACAGGCCGGATGAACCCCAGCAGGCAGCAATATCGGCTTTGCCGTCTCCGTTGAAATCACCGGCCGCAATGTCTCCGGACGGGCTTTGGTTAAACATCTGTGTAAATTTCGATGCGGCGGGATCCCAATAAAAAATGCCGGTGCTCCAGTTGCCGACGATATCCGCAATTTTGCCGGAAACGGCGGCGGTAACGGTGTATTGAATCTGGTTGCTCATGCCGCCTGTTGCGCCGTCAACGGCCCACCAGGTGTATGTGCCTGCCGCACTGCCGGTGGGTACGGTATAGGTGGTGCTGAAATTGCCGCTGCCATCAATGGCCTGTGAGCGGGTGGCGTCTTCCGCGCCATCTGGCTTTTTAAGGTGCAGGGTGGCGGTGCTGTTGGGCGTAAAGTTTTTTCCGGTCTGCGTAAACACTGTCCCGGCCGATCCGGTAAGCGGCGTCTGGGAAATAACCAAATCCAATACAATCGGCTGTCCTCCTCGAACAGCACGAACATAACAGCCGTAGCTCTTAGCGTTACCGTATTCGTAGCCGGAACTGAAATACACGAGCCATGCATTCATTGTATAGTTATTATCGTAGGCAAGGGTAGTTGAAGACCAATACCAGGATGCCTGCGTATTGGGAAAATATGTCGTATTGATAGAGGGATTATAACTGCTGTAGTCCACAAGGGAGCGTAATTCTTTAATGGTAGGCAGCCTCCAGTCCGTATAACCTGCCAGAGACAAATTTTCACAATATGATAATGCATTTTTCCACGTCATGGTATTGGAAGAGCTGGTCTGCTGCCACATCAAGCCAGTTGACGCATCCGTTACCGTTCCATCACCATTATCCGTATAACTACTCGCAGCCGCCGCTGCATTTTCGACAGATTTGCTGCTTTCGGCATCCAATGATCCAATAACTGACTTGCCCAATGAAACAGACTGTCCCCCGCGAACGGCACGGACGTAGCTGCTACTGCTCTTATTGCTATAGCCACCATAGGCATCGAAGAAACCCACACTCCACGCCTCGCCTGTACTGCTTACATATGTAGTAGAAGTCCAATACCCGGATGCAGTCGTGTTAGGGAAATACCCGGTAGTTATCGTTGGTCCAGGAGATAATATACTGTAGTTGACAATATAGGACATTTCCTTGAAGGTGGGCAATCTCCAGTCAGTATAACCACCATAATGGGCGTCATTCAGGGCTTTAATGAAGGCTTCCGTATTCACACCATTATTATACGTGCCGGCATTGCCGCCGTTGGTGGCCGGGTTGCTGTCATACCAGGTATAGGTGTTGTCGGCATCATGAGGGTCGTTGTAGTTTGTTTTGCCATCTTTGTTGGTTTTCATCTCCCATGTCAGGCCGGTGACATTGTCTTTCACCATGCTCCATGACGTAGCCGAATCCGGCAGGGCGTTACCGCTGCTGTCTAATTTGGTGTAAGACATGGGGTTGATGGTGTAGTTGCCATCCTGGCCGTAATAGTCCTGACCGGGTGATGGGCAGGTAATGACATTGCCGGCAGCGTTGTAACACAGGGTCTGGCCAGTATCCGGCACCGGGGCCGCAACGGCGCAAACCGCAAAAAACAACAGCGCAATACCCATTGAAAACATCCCTGATAATTGCATTTTTTTGTTCATCATTTCTCCTTTTAGACAACTCACATGAATTATTATGCCGTAGGGGCGAACCTTGTGTTTGCCCTGAATCTCATGTTGCCAGAGGGCGATCGCAAGGATCGCCCCTACGCGGTTCAATCCGGTGGGTTATTTGTTATGTCTTCCCTTAGGCTGGAAGGTTATTTTTGGGGAGTTGCCTTATTGGGTGATTTGAGAAACCTGACGTGTATCCTATATTGAAAGCTGCCTTATGGATATTCCATGATAAACTGCCCTATCTGCAACCCATTCATATTTCGGATGATGTGAATCGCTTACCAAAAATGATTTTTAAAGTCAATATGGAATTTCTCTTTACTTTTTCCAGGTGTATAGAAAATCCCTTCAAAAACAACGTGATTGATATACTTGAGTTTTCGAAAAATAGTTCTCTGAAAATCTGTCAGTTTGGCATTTAAATTGCTTGTGCAGCTTTTTGGCACTGGTTCAGTTTAATGGGATTGAAATCATCTAATTTATCCAGATGGTTGGACTATTGAACTGAACCAGTGCCACAACAAGACTTCATGCAGCATACCGGCTTTGCAAAGCTCCTTGACACGCTCTTTCAGCTTGGGATTGAAGGGCAGCGACATGTAGCGCTTTGTATTTCTCAAAGACACCACCCCGTCAGGCTTCGCCTGCCACCCCTCCAAAGGAGGGGAATTTACTCTTCACCGTCTCCCCGCTACTTGATTCCTCTCCGGTGGAGGGGTGCCCGAAGGGCGGGGTGGTGACTTCGATAGAACCTTTCATGGGCGCTGGTTCAGTTCAATGGGATTGCCAAATTCAATGTATTTTAAATGTCAAGTATTATTTTTCGAAAACGCAAGAATATAATGGGTCTTGTCCACAAAATAACCATGTTTGGCGATAATATCTTCATAGTTGGCGGAACCATAGAGAATGCGTCTTTTCATTGGGGGCCTCTTTTACGGACAGGATGTATCTCAAAATCGTTCTGGTTTTCCGGCAGTTGAGAAAAACGGGGATGAACACAACCAGATCAGGAAAATACCACAGGAACCCGGTGGGTAAAAGATAAAAATGGCGGGAGACGGGTGCTGCCGGTTCGGAGATTCACTTCGTGAGAAACAAATCTCCGAACCGGCGTTGAGAGGTTTATGAAAACGATCAGTTGCCGGTGACGTTGCCCGCTGTCAGGCTGACGGGGGCGTAATCGGTTATCTTGGTCCACTGGGAAGTGGCGGTGTTCAGCCAGTAGAGGCCATATGAACCCCAGCAGGCGGCGACATTCGCTTTGCCGTCTCCGTTGAAATCGCTGGCGGCGATATCGCCGGTCGGACAGCCGTTGTACAACTGTGTCCATAGCGTTTCGATAGTTTACCCAACTGTTTTATCAACCGAAACCAGACAGAACAGTTTTACTGCGCCCGCTATACCGGATGCCGGCAACGATCTGTTGATTGTGAATATCAGGCGTGATAGGGTAAATTTTCTGACTGAAAATGGTGAACTTCACAAACAATGCGCCGCTATTTTCGAGTCCAATCAATTATCTGAATTCTTTTCAAAAGGAGGCCGATATGACTGGCGGAAACCGTTACATATCACTGGGCTTTTCAGAAGAAAAATTCAAGGAAGGTCACCACATCGTTTATATCTACAACGATGATGTCGAAAGAAAAAGAACCATGTCTAAATTTTTGCAGCAGGGGCTGCTGGACAACGAAAAAGTGCTGTACCTGGTGGATGATATTTCACCGGACGACATGCGGAAAGAATTGCTGGAACTTGGCGTGGATGTGGAGAAAAAGCAAAAAGACTTCGACCTGACCAAAGGGCATTATGCGCATTGTCCCGGAGATATTTTTTCACGAGAGTTCATGCTCGGCATGGTCGGAGATTACTATGACAACGCCATTTGTGAAGGTTATGCCGGCGCGCGGGGCGCGGGTGAAATGTCCTGGGCGCTGACCGATGGCAGGGCTACAGTTTCAGAACTACTGGGGTACGAGGCCAGTTTGAACGATATCCTGGAGGCGCATCCCCTGACAACCGTATGCCAGTATGACGCCAGAAGGTTTGATGGCGCGCTGCTCATGGATCTGCTGAGCGTCCATCCCATGATGATCGTGCGGGGTCAACTGGTAAAGAATCCGTGCTATGTCGCGCCAGAAATATTTCTGAAAGAATACAACGAGCGCATCCACCGTCAGACGGTTCAACATCAGCGTGACGAGGCGCCATGACGCCGCCTGCGGATCCGGATATTCTCGGAAAGATCATCCTTCTTCAAAGCACGCTTCATGTCATGAAAGACGACATGGCCATGTCGCGGTTCGTCTGCCGGGGATTGTCTGGAATTCCGGGGTTCGATGCCGTCGGTATGTTTATCAGAGGCAACTTTTTTGCCGGACACAGCGGATATCTGGCGGTAACGGATGAAGATTGTCAGCGTCTGTTCCGCCAGTTGTCCGACAATACCCGAACCCAGAGCGAATGTGAACGGTTTTTGTCGAAATTCAGACAAAAGCATGGCGTTCATTGTCTGCGCATCGAAACCAGTTTCAATCTGTACGGGCTGCTGCTGGTCAGAACGACGCAGGAGGATTACTTCGCCGAAATCAGGCCCTACATCGAAAATGTCCTCAATATCATCGCCCTGACCATTGAAAACAGTTTGCAGCAAGAACTCCTGCTTCAAAACAAGAAAGACCTGGAGACGCTGGTCGCCCAGCGCACCCAGGAACTCGAAAGCAGCATCCACAGCCTTCAGATCGAGGTCGCCGAGCGCAAACAGGCCGAGGCGGATCGTGAAAAACTTCAGGCGCAGCTTCTTCAGGCGCAGAAGATGGAGTCTGTGGGAAGACTGGCAGGCGGTGTGGCTCACGATTTCAACAACAAACTTCAGACAATTCTGGGGTTTACCGAAATGGCGCTGGATGATGCGGAGCCGGAAAGTCCTGTCTTGACCAGCCTGGTCGAAATCCGAAACGCCGCCCGGGGCGCCGCGGACCTCACCCGGCAGCTCCTGGCCTTTGCCCGAAAACAGACTATCAGCCCAAGATTACTGAATATCAACACGACGGTCGCCGGCATGTTGAAGATGCTTTCCCGACTGATCGGAGAGAATATAGACCTGGTCTGGAAACCTGGAGCCGGGGTCTGGCAGATCAGAATGGATCCGGTGCAGATAGATCAGATTCTGGCCAATCTGACGATAAATGCGCGAGACGCCATCACCGGTGTGGGCAATCTGACCATCGAAACAGACAATGTGGTTTTCGATGCGGAGTATTGCGCACAGCATCCCGAATTTGTTCCGGGTCATTATGTCATGCTGGCGGTAAGCGACACGGGTTGTGGTATGCGCCGTGAAGTGTTAGAGAAAATTTTTGAACCTTTTTTCACAACCAAGTCTCTGGGAAAAGGCACCGGACTGGGATTAGCCACCGTTTACGGTATTGTTCGCCAGAATGATGGATTCATCAATGTATATAGCGAGCCGGGATCCGGCACGACATTTCGGATATACCTGCCCGGTCTTCAGGCGCCGGCAGTGGATACCACGAAGGACACTGCTTGTTCCCAGCCCTTGCGGGGCGTCGAAACCATCCTCATGGCCGAAGACGACGACGCCATTCTGAATCTTGGCGCCGCCATGCTCAGAAAATACGGCTATACGGTGCTTACCGCACGCACCCCCGACACAGCACTGACGCTGGCGACCCATCACACCGGCCCCATTCATCTTCTGATAACCGATGTGGTCATGCCCGGAATGAACGGCAAAGACCTCCGGGAAAAGCTGTGCGCACTCCGTCCGGACATCCGGTGCATATTCATGTCCGGCTATACCGCCAATGTCATTGCCCACCACGGCATTCTGGAAGAGAACATCCATTTTCTGCAAAAGCCTTTTTCCATGAAAACCATCGTGGGAAAAGTCCGAGAAGTTCTCGACAGCAGCGCTATGTGATGTCCGCTACATGACGGTGAAGAACGATTCATCAAATTCAGGTTTGTCTTTATAACGGCTCATGAAAAAACCGGGCAGAGCATCCATGTTGTCGAACATGGCGGCATCCACCTCGATACCGGCCTGGTGCAGCGCCCTGACAATGTCGGCGGGCTGGGGCGGACATCCTTTCACAGCGATCATTTCCTGAATATCCGGGTTGTCCTTGTTGGCCTTATACATACACTTGCCCAGCAAAATGGTTTTCTTCATACCGGGTGTCGGTTTCATGGATTTTCCGGTCAATATCTCCACCTGATCCCAGGGCTGTCCTTTCCAGGCATACCTTATGGCGGTCAACACCAGACCGTTGATGCTGGAGCAGTAGGTACACATGGAGAGATCGTATTTACGATACGACAGCCCTTGAATGCCCATTTTGGCCAGAGGCGCCGGCAGGGAATTCATCGGGTCTTCGGAATACTGAAAATCATATTCGTGACGGGAGGTCACGGACACCAGCGGCTCGCCGACGATGGATATCGCCGATACATCCGCCGGGATCCCCTTTCTGGCCGCGGCATTGGCCAGATACGGCACATCCGCCGGTGCATGTCCGAGTGCGGACGCCGCGGTCATATCCGCGGCCAAAACATCCGATGACGCAATGAGGATATTGCTGCGCCGCATCTTGCCGTCAAATCCGGGGCCGCGTTCATTGGTGAATATACCGTCAATGAGGGTGAACATGGGCGGCAAGGGGTCAGCCAGACGCGCAATCATGGTATTGAGATTCATGTCCGGATCCATGCTGTGGCATTTTTT
>JAJYBO010000148.1 GCA_021778975.1 Deltaproteobacteria bacterium | reverse complement strand
CGGGGACCCTGTGTTCAAAAATTCTTCGTATTCCATGCCAGGGAGGGATTTATCCGGGCTGATATCGCAAATATTCACGAATGTTTTGACCTGTTTCAGTTCGGACATCACCGGTGCGACCAGCCCGGAAAATTCGTTATCCACGAAAACGGCTTTGGAATCCGAATGGTTGATAATATAGCATACTTCCTGGGATATTAGACGGATATTGACGCTGACGAGTACGGCGCCGATCATGGGAACCGCAAAATGTGCTTCCAGCATCGGAGGGGTATTGGGGCAGACAAAAGCCACCTTGTCGCCTTTCTGAATCCCCACTTTTTTCAAGGCGCTGGCTAAACGGTTAACTCTCGCATAGAATTCCTTGTAGGAATAGCGGTTGTTGTTATACACCACGGCTGTCTTGTTCGGGTACACCAGCGCAGACCGGCTTATAAAATGCACCGGCGTCAGTACGTCAAAAAAAACGTTCTTGTTTTCCATGAGGCAAATATCTCCTAAATTCCATTCATATGCTGTTCTAAATAGCCCTTTACCGTTTCTTCATCAACGAGTTCACGCATCTTGGACAAACACGAAGCATCCGTGCAGGCAGCCCCCCAGATTTGAGGAAGTACATCCATTATCAGACGTTTTTGATCTTCTGCACCGAGACTTAAAATAGCCGTTTTAATCTCTTCAAAGGTCATAAATCTTCCTCCTAAAATAAATTGTTAAAAAAAGTGATTAATGGATATGACCAAAAGATTTTTCCCCAATCTGTATTCTTTTCAACGGATTGCGGAAAATATGAAATAAAATGGAAAGTGTATTCGATATACCATGCAAGACAGGCATCGTCAACGGATTCCAGAAGCAGAAGGAAATTTATTATTTGCAGTGTATTTAAAGGGTTTGAAAATCATCTATCTGGCGTATTCGATCCAGTACATGTAACCGACGGATAAATTCGTCTCTGTCAATCGCCGCAATCCGGACGCCCTGAAGCATGACGGCTTCTACGGGAAAGGTCTTTAAAAGATGTTCTTGAATGTCTGCCGCGTCCAGAAGATGAACAAGCCGTTCTCTTTCGGACACCAGCGCCTGCTCTATATCGGATTCCGGATGAGGGCAGGTGAGAAATTCAAGGATGATATTCAGGTCTTCAAGAAAATTTCCGTGTTGCGGCATGCCGCTTTCGATCACTTTATGCAGCAGCCGGATATTTTCCTCACTTTGGATCCACTTTGAATTCCTCAGTCGGATTTGACACTGTGAACGAAGAGGATCTGCCAATTTTTGGTGTAATGCGTCCAGGATTCGGATATCCGTATTTTTCGTAATATTCAGCCGAGTGACAACGGACTGAATTGTTTCAGGGGGAATGGTGACAGACATGCTTCCAGGAAACGGAAAATGAAGGGACGCGGGCAGTTTTCGGGATATCAGCAGCTTGCAGACAGTCTTTTCATCTGCTTCGCTGTAGTCAACATGCTCGAGAAGCGGTTCGACGGCTATCTGGAATTTTTCATCCGGGAACAACATCAGCTCGAAGAGAGAAGCGCCTTCGCTGGAATTCTCATCCAGAAGTATCTGTTGAATGTCCTCGATGGTTTTGATTCCTGAAACCGACATCATATAGTTCATGATGTCCGGGCCGATAGCAATTCCGGAGCGCAGCTCTTTCTCTATGGTATTTGCCAGCATCCGACAGGGAGACGAGGGGATTTCTGAAGCCATAATTTATGAATTAAGCAATAATGGAAGGGGTGTCAACAATATTTCGCGTTGTCGCCTTCAACAGGGGCTATGAGAAGAAAACGCCGTCCGAAAACAGGCGCGGCGTTGCAGAGAAGGAGGAAAAAATGAAGAATTGTTACCAGATGGCGCATCCTGGCGATGCGCCACTATCATTCAGGAATGAGGCGCCGCCTTGGGGGCTTTACCTTTGACTGGCGGTGCAGGCGGAGTTTCCGGCCCCATTCCCGGATGTCCCGGCATCATGGGGCATGCCATTGGCCCCATGTGCATGATGCTCACGAATTTCTTCCTCTGTTCAGGGGTCAATTTTGACTTGATATCCTCGATGTTTTGGATGTGCATCATAAATGTCTCGGTTTTCATGCTTTCAATCTGTTTGACTTTAGCCTCCGCGAGCTTCATATCCACCGGATCCTGGCGGAGAATGTCGCCGAGTTCCACATGTGCAACCTCGATATCCGCTCTTTTACGGATCATCTCTATCTGGAATTTTTTCAGAGTGGCTCTGACATCTCCGATCTGCTTTTCATCGAGGCCCAACTGGCCAATGGCGTACATGATGTGCCGGGCGTTCCACATCGCCATCGGACCGTCATGTTTCATTTCCATGCCCATGCCGCCATGCCCCATCTTCATCTTCATCTCACCAGGGCCTCTGCCCATTTGTGCGGAGGCCGACGCCGCCAGAATACTGCTCAAAAGTACTGCGGTTGCTGCGATAACCTTGATGTTTTTCATGTATTATCTCCTGTTTAACGTTAAAACATTGCTGACATGACATTTCACTGTGCGATGCCATGTGACAACTGGCAAAAGCAATTGCTGTGCCATATTGGATGTATAGCTTAAAAACTTTAATATTTCGGCATGATAACTATTTGATGAATTCATTTTTGGAAATTGAACGATTGAATAGATATTATCCAGCATTCATGGCGTGTGGGTATTTATTATGCTGATCGTGGATTTTTCCGCAGAAAAAACCGGCCGGTCGCCCCTGCCGGTACGCAGAGGGGCGATTGGTTTTTATCTGGAGCGGGCGGCGATGGCCACCCATCCGTCTCTATCCCTTACCTCCAGCACCGAAAGCCCGACGGATTTCATTTTATCCGTGATGAGGCGCGTGTTGGCCTCGATGATGCCGGAACATATCAGGACGGCGCCGGGCGCCAGCACCGCCGCCACATCATTCAAGAGCATCAGAACAACTTCCGAGAGAATATTGGCGGTAACGATCTTAAACTTCCCCGAAACCGCTTCCAGCAGATCGCCGCAGGCCACCTGAAAGCAGGCGGGCGCCACATGATTGAGCCGCAGATTCTCGCGGGCGATGTCGCAGGCGACGCTGTCCATATCCACCCCGTTCACATGGGAGGCCCCCAGTTTGGCCGCCGCGATCATCAGAATGCCGGAGCCGGTTCCCACATCCAAAAAGTGGTCACCGGGCCTGAGGTAGTCCTGGATCATCTGGATGCAGAGCGATGTTGTGGCATGAGTGCCGGTTCCGAAGGCCATACCGGGATCAATTTCCAGAACGATCTCTCCCGGCGCCGGCGCATATTCCCGCCATGTGGGCTTCACCACGAGGGTGTCCGTCAGCTTTTCCGGCCAGAAATAGGCTTTCCAGGATTCCGCCCAGTCTTCGTCGTTCACTTCCGTAAAGGATATTCGGGTTTCGATGCCGTACAGACGCTTCAGATCGTCGAGGGCGGTCTCAAGACACCGCGCGTTGTCTGTCTGGGTTTCGCCGGCGGGCAGATAGCCGGTGACCGTGTGATGGCTGGGTTTCGGCAGGGCGTCATCTCCCCATCCTTCCACCGGCTCCATGTCGGGGTCTTCCACCACCACGCCGGAAAGCCCCATATCGTAAAAAAGTTCACTGACGCGATCAACGGAGGGTGCGTCGTGCAAGGTCAGCAGCGTGACCGTGGTTGCAATCCATTTCATACCGAAATTCTTCTCTCTATGATAAATGAAATCGTTCTTTGGGAGGATTGAAATACCCGTGCCCCACACCGGGAAAGCGCCTTCTGACCGCAGCGACAGCTTCCGCCATTCCGGCCGGTCGGGAATGCGCGGCGGCTTCATTCATGACGCCAAGATACCGGAGAGGGTCGAAATTCAGGTTTCTCCACTGAACGAAATGAATCGGATGGCGGGTCAGAAAATCCGACAGCGCCGCCATTTCTTCCGGCGTATCCGTAAAGCCCGGACAGTTCAGGTAATTGATCGCCACATGGACGCCCCGGGCGATGGCCAGATCAATGCTGGCCAGCACATCCTCAAAGCGGTATCCTCTGGGACGAAAATAGGCTTCGTAGCAGGGTTTCCGGAAGCTGTTCATGCTGACGCGCATGCTGTCGATGCCGGCGGCGATCAGTTGCGCCAGGGCATCCGGAAGGCTGGCATTGGTATTGACATTGATCGTGCCCTCGGATGTCCGGGACCGTATCCGCCGGACGGCGGGCGCTATCACGGACGCCGCCAGGAGCGGATCGCCTTCGCAGCCCTGCCCGAAGCTGACCACGGCCGCCTTCACCCGCTGGATATGATACAGGGCGACATCCGCGATTTCCTCCGGCGTCGGCGTGAAAGCGATCCGCTCCTGACTGTGATGAACCCTGCCTTCGGCCTGGAGCGACAGGCATCCCAGACACCGGGCGTTGCAATTTTGAGACGAAGGCAGCGGCGCCTCGTACCGGCCGAGGAAAAAATTCTTGCCGGCCGGGCATCCGTACGTGAGGGCGCAGTGTTCCAGATGCGCTCTGAGTCTGTTTCCGGGAAGCGCCTTCCGGAGGTGTTTCACGCCCCTGACGACATCTTCGGTTTTCATGAAGCGCAGATCCTGCCGGGGTTCGTCATCCACCGGAATCACGGCGGAATGAAACGCGCCGCGCCGCCACCCCGCGGCGCCGTACGAAAAGAGCGGCAGCATGACTGCCCCCGGTGTTTCCTGATAGGCGCTGTTGTGGGAGATCACATACCCCGGCGAGTTGAACGCCGCCACCGGAAAGAGCGGCGTCCCGGGGTCGTACGGATTTTCGGAAATCGCCTCGATCCGTCCGCTGGCCAGGTTATAGAGTAGAGGAATTCGATCCGGAAGCAACATCAGTTCGCCGCCATGAGGCGTTTCTATGACGTCTTTGGCCTTCAGCGGCGTCAGCAGCGCCCCCTCCATGCCGACAGCCGCATACCCTTTCAGATCGAAAATATCGCCGCGGACGTCCGCAACCACGGCCGTCACAAGTTCAGACGCAGACGAAAAGCGGCGGTGGGGCGTCCGCTTCCGTGACGGAGGCGTTCTGCGGGCGGACGCCCGTTGATGTTTGGCGCCGGAATATGACAATGGTTTCAGTATCCTCCGGAATAGACGGCTTGCCGGGCGCTGGCCGCCGCCTGAAGCACGCCGACATGATGATCGATATAATCGTAAATCCGCGCCTGCGCTTTGCCGGACGCCGGACGCAGCACCCTGCCGATATATTGCAGCACCCTGCCGCTGAAACGCACCGGCGTCGTCAGAAAGAGTGTGGACAGGTTCGGGCAATCGAAACCTTCTCCGATCAACTGGCCGGTGGCGATCAGCACTTGGACCTGCCCGCCCGCCAGACGTTTGAGGATTTCGGATCGCTCCCGGACATCCACATCACCGGTCAGCACTTCCACGGCAAGCTTGTAGCGATAGGTTAAAATGGCCTTCAGGGTTTCGCAGTGCCGCTTCCGGTCGGACAGCACCAGGCAGATGCCCTCTGCTTTTGCCGCTTCCGCCGCGACATCCGCGGCGATCATGTGGTTGCGTTTGTCGTCCGCCGTAAGTTCCGCCAGCATCTTGCTGTAAGACGTCGTTGGGTCATGATATGGTTTGAAATCTGTGTTCCGGTAAGCGATGCTGGCCTTCAGGATGTCTCCGGTCTGAATCAGCGCCTGCTTGTCAATGGCGTGCTGAATATCCCCCAGATGCCAGAATATCAGACTGGAGAGGTTGTCGCGGCGCCACGGCGTGGCCGAAAGCCCCAGCATGTAATAGGCGTCGAAAACATTGACGGCTTCCGTGAAGGTGCGGCTGGGACAGCGGTGGCATTCGTCCACAATCAGAAATCCGATATGCGGCGACACTTCTTCCGCGCATTTGTACAGCGACTGCACCAGCGCCACCGTGAGCTGGTCGCCGACCTTCTTTTTTCCACAGCCGATCATGCCGATATCCGCCGCCGCAACGCCCAGAAAGGTCTCAAGACGCTGAACCCACTGATCCGCCAGCTCCCGTGTGTGAACGATAATCAGGGCCGGCTGACGCCGCATGGCGATCATGGCGATGGCCATGACCGTCTTGCCGGAGCCGGTAGGCGCGGCCAGCGTTCCGAAATGCTTTTCCCGGAACGCGGTGACGGCGGCTTCCTGAAACGGCTTCAAATCGCCGCTGAACGTAAAATCAACCTGAGGCGGCATCCGCCGCCGGTCTTCGATGGCGTAGGGAATATCGTGGCGCCGGCAGGCGCGGACCAGACGTCCCATGAAGCCCCTCGGAATCCGCAGGCCGTCGGAATCCGTCCGGGTGTAAAAACAGAGCGTTTTGGGCGTCTCCCGGTTCCAGCGGCCCATCCGGTTGTTTTCGATCCATTTGGGATTCGGGATTTCGAGCGTATCGGTCAGGAGTCTGTCCAGCACCGGCGGAACGGAGGCCATCCGGATATCTCTGCCCAGAACGATCCGGAGCGGTTCCAGGGATGTCATGACGACGCAGCGCCCGTCAGACCGGCCAGTTTCCTGACACGCAGCAACCCCGGACTGTTGTGAAAGTACATCAGGGAGGAGCGGCGGCCAGAAGCCATGAAAACATCCTCGATGGCATCAAAGAGAACAGGACGATCCGGCCAGGTAAAGAGCTGTTTACGCTCCTTCAGAGTTTCCCATTCCGCCACGATTTCGGGATGATGAGAGAATAGACTCCCTGCGGCGGCGTCGCACAGAAACATTTCACATCCGATGGGTTTGATCCGCCACAGACATCCGGCGTCTCCGAGATACACACATTTATTGCCGGTATTGGGAATTTTCAGAACGGAAAGAAGCGTTTCCATCTCCTTTGGTGACGAAAACAATGCGTTGATCACGACATCTGCAAAAAACGTGATGATGCCCTCTTTCTGGCAGCATGCGCTGAGGCGGTTCAGATAACATTTCTGCGTGCAGGTTTCCATAAAATAAGTGTGCAGAAAGGCGGCGACATCTTTGCGGAAATCCAGATATTCGGCGCACTTCGCTTTCAGCGCCGCGCGGATGTCCGCTGAA
>JAJYBO010000147.1 GCA_021778975.1 Deltaproteobacteria bacterium | reverse complement strand
AACCCGAAACCAGACACACCTTACCGCCCAGGGTTTCGTTCCGGGTCGCCAGCATTTCGGAAGCGAAATAGACGTTGCCGTAGCCAGTGGCTTCCGGACGAATCAGGCTGCCGCCCCAGCCCAGGCTTTTTCCGGTCAGGACGCCGCTGAATTCGTTTCGGATCTTCTTGTACATGCCGAAGAGAAAGCCGATTTCCCGGGCGCCCACCCCGATGTCTCCGGCAGGTACGTCGGTATGGGGGCCGATATGGCGGGCCAGCTCCAGCATGAACGCCTGGCAGAAGCGCATCACTTCGTCATCGGATTTTCCTTTGGGATCAAAATCCGCGCCCCCCTTACCGCCGCCCATGGGGAGTGTGGTCAACGCATTCTTGAAAACCTGCTCAAATGCCAGAAATTTGAGGATCCCCAGGTTCACCGACGGGTGAAACCGAAGCCCTCCCTTATAAGGCCCGATAGCACTGTTCATTTCTATCCGGTACCCGCGATTCACTTTGACGCTTCCATCGTCGGCCATCCAGGGAACACGGAACAGGATGACCCGTTCCGGTTCGACAAGCCGTTCCAGAATGGCGGAACGTTTGTGATCCGGATATCGCTCCAGAACCGGTTCGACGGTTTCCATCACTTCTTTTACGGCCTGATGAAATTCTTTTTCGCCGGGATCTCTGGCGATAATGGTCTTAAGGATGTCGCTCATGATATGCCTCCTTGTTCGAAGATTTCAGGAATGAATGACACATCGGGATGTTCGCCCATCAATGATTATGGACAGGGGCGATGGCATGTGAATGTGCCGTATATAAGCAGTTTCCCGGACTTTGGTCTGCGACTGCAACCAGGGCCAGTCAATCCGGTCATATCCATCGTCGCTGACAGTGATGTACGGAATCCCCAGGGAGGTGATATTCTGCAAAAAATGGATCCCTGGGAAGGCTCGACCTTCAGACGACTATCGCGCAGCTCGATAATGGCGCCGACACCTGAAATATGGCGCCATTGCACGGGAATCCCCAGCCATCTGTCGGCGGTTCCCCAGCGACCAGGCCCGATCAGAAGATAAGGCTTGTTTTCTTTCTCCAGCGCGGCGTTGATGCGTCCGATATCCACCGCCATTTGGGGCATGGCTTCCAAAACAAAACTTTCGGGCTTGATATACACCACATCACGAATAGAATCGTTGCGGCCGTTCCCCAGCGCCTGAGCGGATACGCAAACCGCCGTCCGTTCGTCTTCCGGTGTTATGGCAATATCGAAACGGTTTTCTTCTGCAGCCATCGGACGCATCTGCAAAAAGAAAAACTCCGCTTTCCGGTGGGATGCGGTTCCCAGATTGACGGCGAACTCGATTTCGACCGGACACCCCATGCCTTTGGCCCCCAGCGCCATCATATCCGTCAGAATATCCGCCAGGGGGAATATCCTGTACTTGAGAATCGGAGCCAGTGTCAATACCTTATGCCCGCTGAAGGCGCCGCTGTCCCGAATGCGATGTTCGTCCGGGGAGTATGTTCCGGCAAGAAGTCGAACCGGGAAATCACTTTCCGCATCGTCCACATCTCGCTTTTCGAGATTGGATTCGGTCGTCAGATCGCAAGGCTCCGCGGCGTTACACAGTTTCAAAGCATAGAACTGCTGCTGCGTATGGGTCAGAATATCCTCAACCGAAGAAAATTGCGGCAGTACCGATGGGTAACGGGGGCAGAACCGGATACTTTTTTCACCTTCGACAACGGTTTTTCCAAATCCCAGTGCAATATGGGCGACACCATCTTCCGCGGTCATGGGAGAGAACGGATAATAGTTGTAGGACTGGGCGACCCCTGAAACCGCCGGATAAAAATACCCGCCATACACATCGCCTGCAAGCTGTTGAATGACAACCGCCATCGCTTCTTCCTGGTGCTGATGCACCGTGCTGCGGGAAAATGCACGGGGATTTTCATAGCAGGTAGATGCATACACCCGTTTGATGGCAACGACAAGGTGGTCGAGACGCCGGGTAAAATCCAGGTGATCGTTGGGAATCATATAAGTATCGTACAGGCCGGCGTAGGGCTGATATAACGCATCTTCGAGAAGGCTGGAGGAGCGCACCGCCAGAGGATATCGAACCTGGCTGAGAAACACCTCAAGATCGGCCATGATCCAGCCCGGCATTCGGGCATTGAGAAACAGCTCTGTGATCCGACTGTCCGGCAAATCACATCGGGCGCAGTGTTCCAGGTGATTTTGCTGAATGAATGATTCAAATCCCCGTGTGGTGATGACCAGTGTTTTGGGTATCTGAATGGCGACATCCCGGTATTTTTCAAAAAGATGACGGTTTCGTTGCAGCAGTGTAGAGGCAAACGCCAGTCCTCTGGCCTTGCCGCCCAGAGAGCCGTCCCCGATCTTGACGAAATCCATGATTTCCGGATCGAAATTCTGTGCTTTGAACCGGACGACAACACCTTTTTGCTGAACTTTTCGGAGCCTGCGGATACTGGAAGCAAGAAAAGTTCGCATCTCCGAAACGCTGTCGAAATCGGAGACCTGAATTTTCCGGAATGCGGATGCCAGCCCGATTTCAGATCTGGCCATCAGCCAGTTGGAAAAATGATTGCGCCGGGCATGATAGAGAAGCGATCCGTCCGGAACCGTGGCCACCTTCTGTTCGAGCGCCCGGAGGCTCGATGCGCGATCAATTTCCGCACCATCCGGCAGGCGGAAGACAAAGTCGCCAAATCCAAGGTGGTTCAGAAAAAAACCATGAAGTGAGGCCAGGAGATCCGGGGAATTTTTATCTAAAAACGCCGCGGGAATTGCATCCGCTTTACACTGATTTCGGGAATCGGAACTGAGAAGGAGCAGCGGCAGATCCGGAATTTCCTCACGGACACGGGTCAAAATAGCCGCACCGGCATCGTCATCCACCCGGCCATCCCTTGGAAATCGGGTATCTGAAATAACGCCCATCAGGTAATCCCGATATTTCTGAATCAGCTCGAAAGCTTCTTCATAATTGACCGCCAGAAGGATTTTGGGCCGGGAGCGCATTCGGAGCAGCCGGTGTTCCTCGTTCATCCCGACATCCAGCACCGCCTGCGTCTGCTGGACGATCTCTTTGTATATCAAAGGGAGAAATGTCGAATAATATGAGGGGGAATCTTCAACCAGCACCAGCACCCGCACCATGGCTTTGCGGGTATCGCGGTCAATATTCAACCGATCTTCGGTGTTTTTGACCAGCGCCAGCAAGAGATCCGAGTTTCCGGACCAGATGTAGATCCTGTCAATGCCCGTACAGTCTTTATTTTCAGGGAAAGGATATATGCCGCGGATGCTGTGGCTCAGCAGAATCACCGGAAGGTGGGGCTTTTCTTTTTTGATGGCCAGACCGAGCTGAAAGGCGTCCATTTCATGCAGTCGGGGCATGGTGATAACCAGATCGAAACGGATTTGTTTCAGCAGCGACAGGGCCTCCGCCGCTGAATCCGTCCGGACGACACGCGGCGGAAGGCTAAGGTTCAATCCACTGTATTCATTGATAATGCGAGAGGCGAGACTGCCGTCTTCCTCCATGATGAACGCATCGTACGGGCTGGCCACCAGAAGGATTTCCCGAACCTTGATCGTCATCAGCTCGTGAAATATCTTGAAGTGCGCGTAAAATTCACCGGAAATATCTTTGGATCTGAACGGCAAAGCCACCCCCTCTTCAAAAGGAAGGACAGCGTTTCTGCAATCAGCGCATCATCCCTCTTGAATATGCCGGATCAAATGCCCCAATTCTGGGAAAATCAACGCGTTGCAGGCCAGTTTGCAGGCATTCAGACTGCCAGGCATACAAAACACCACCGCAGCGTTAATGATGCCGGCGGTGGCGCGCGACAGCACCGCGGCGGCGTCAATATCCTCGAAACTGAGCTGCGCGAACAAAACACCGAACGCGCTGAGTTCTTTGGAGAACAGCGGCCGCACCGCTTCGATGGTGACATCTTTCGGGCTGACGCCAGTGCCGCCGGTCAGAAGCAGCGCATGGGGATGATGCTCCCGGATGACGTCCGATATCGTGGCGGCGATGACCTGAGCGTCATCTGGAATCACCTGATGATACACCACCTGATGCCCCTCTTTTTCCGCCTGCCGGTGAATCCAGTGACCGCTCTTGTCTTCGGCCAGCGTTCGGGTGGTCGAAATGGACACCACGCCAACTTTTAGATGCCGCGGCGCCGTCGCTTTATGTTCTTCAGTTCCCATGGAGTTCCTCTTTTTGGAGCCGTCACGCTTCAGCCGCCCCTCTTTCTTCCACGACGATCTGGTCAATGCCGTCGGATTCGGACAGCATGACGTTGACGGTTTCGGTTTTGCGGGTCGGTACGACTTTACCGATGTAATTGGCCTGAATGGGAAGCTCCCGATGCCCCCGATCCACCAGAACCGCCAGCTCGATCCGTTGCGGGCGTCCGAAATCAATCAGGGCGTCCATGGCGGCGCGGACAGTTCGACCGGTGAACAGGACGTCGTCTATCAGCACGATATCCTGTTCGTCCACCGAAAAGGATATATCGGTCGCCTGAATCACCGGATGGTTGCTGATACGGGTCCAGTCATCCCGATACAGGGTGATATCCAGAACGCCGGTGGGAACATTGATTCCCTCGATAGCCCAAATACGGCTCTGAAGACGTCTGGCCATATGCACCCCGCGGGTCTGGATGCCGATCAGCGTCAGATTCTCGGCCCCTTTGTGGACTTCGAGAATTTCATGGGCCATGCGGGTCAGCATCCGATCAATGCCGGGGGCGTCAATGATGGTATGTTTCATAGGCGGCAAGGCATCTCCTTTTCGGATGACTTTGTAAAAAGGCCGCAGGCAAGGCGCTCAAATCCGGACTTTTTACGAAGTCATCAACGGTGATTATATCTTACTTTTATAGCGCATCCGGGCCTTTTTCGCCGGTTCGCACGCGGACGGCCTGCTCGACCGGGGTGACGAATATCTTGCCGTCGCCGATTTTGCCGGTATTGGCCGAATTGCGTATCTTGTCAATCACCGGATCCACCATCTTGTCGTCAACAACGATCTCGATCTTTATTTTTGGTATGAAATCAACGATATACTCTGCACCCCGATAGATTTCCTTATGCCCTTTCTGCCGGCCGTATCCTTTGACCTCAGAGATCGTCATCCCCTGGATGCCCAGTTCGTTTAAAGCTTCCTTGACATCATCCAGTTTGAACGGTTTTATGATTGCTTCGATTTTCTTCATTACAGCCTCCGATTAATGGTGTTGGGAAAAAGAAGTCATCTGAAGTATATCACAATTTCATCATTATGAAATCAGGATTTCAAAGGCCCGTTCCCCATGCTGTGAATTGTCCAGACCGGCGATTTCATCGTCTCTTTCCACCCGCAGTCCGCCTGTGAACAGACGGGTAATGCTGACGACGATCCAGGTTCCGATGGCGGTGAACCCGGCTGTCGCCAGGATGGAAACGACCTGTATCCCCAACTGTTTGGGGTTACCGTACAGCAGGCCGGTTCCGTTCGGGTTGACGGCGGGGTTTGCAAAGATACCGGTCGCCAGGGCGCCCCAGACGCCGCAAAGGCCATGAACGCCGAAAGCGTCCAGCGAATCGTCATATCCCATTTTGTGCTTCAGTTTAGAGACGCTGTTGAACCCCAGCACCCCGGCGACCAGACCGATAATGAGCGCGCCCTGTAAATCAACGAAACCAGAGGCGGGGGTGATGGCGACCAGCCCGGCGACAACCCCCGACGCAATTCCGAGAACCGTCGGCTTTTTAGTGACATACCATTCGGTGAACATCCATGTGATGCCGCCTATCGCCGCCGAAGTATTGGTCGTCAGAAACGCGGAACCCGCCAGACCGTCCGCCGCCAACTGGCTTCCGGCGTTGAATCCGAACCAGCCGAACCACAGCAGCGCCGCGCCCAGCCCCGTCAGAGCGATACTGGAGGGGAACATGGTTTCCTTGCCGTAACCGACGCGTTTCCCCAGCATTATGGACAATACCAGCCCGGCGACGCCTGCGTTGATATGTACCACGTTTCCGCCTGCAAAGTCCAGTGCTCCGAGCTTCGCCAGCCAGCCGCCGCCCCATATCCAGTGGGCAATCGGGCAATAGATGAAAAGCCCCCACAGAGCGGTGAACAGGAGCCAGGCGGAAAATTTCATGCGATCCACGATGGATCCCAGCACCAGCGCCACGGTAATGCCCGCGAAGGTCATTTGAAAGAGCGCAAATACATAGGTGGGAATGGTGCCCGTCAGGCTTTTCACGGTGATTCCGTGCATCCAGATGTGGGAAAGGCCGCCGATAAAACCGCCGACATCCGGCCCGAACGCCAGTGTGTATCCGATGGTGACCCACAGGACGCTGGCGATGCAGTAGGCCATGAATGTCATAGCCACCGTATTGAGCAGGTTCTTGTAGCGGGACATCCCGCCGTAAAACAGCGCCAGACCGGCGGGGGTCATCATCATGACGAGCGCCGTGGATACGATCATCCACGCCGTATCGCCGGAATTCAGCGTCTCAGTTCCGGCAAACGCCAGAGATGCGGGCATCAACACCATCGCCAACACCGAACCCATCAAGTTAAATTTCAATTTCATGAAGGCTCTCCTTTATGGTCAATCTGATAAAGTGTGAAAGGTTGCAAAAACAGATAATCGCCTGTCTTTGAGCAATAGGCGTGCCATGTCGGATAACTGTCCGGACGTCTCCCCTGACGCCTGAATCAACGGAACATCTCTATTGAATCGTGAAATTAGAAAAAATCATATTTGAAATTTTAGTTACAAAAATGTTAAATAAGTCATGACAAAATCACATATTTGTCATTTGATTTCGATGCGCTTGTGAAGGTGCTTCAACGAGCCGCTGTATCGGGTGGAAATATTATTTCGCATTTATGTCAGAATATGCGAATATTCAGAAAAAAATGGTGGATGATCGTTTTTTATCGAATCACTGGATTTTCGGCATGAGCGGCGACGGCCTCATAGTGCTTGACAAAAGCGCTCAATTTCTTTCAAACTGCACCAAATGTGGCGT
>JAJYBO010000146.1 GCA_021778975.1 Deltaproteobacteria bacterium | reverse complement strand
TTTCGTTTACGCAGAATTTTCCAAACCCACTGATTAACACATCATCACCTTTTTCCAGCGCCATCTTGATAATTTCCAGTAAGGCCTCCACCACATCCACACTTTTTTTGGCAGGAAACCCTATGGTTTCATGAATGGTTTCAACGATCTGGGCTTTAGTAAGCGTCATGAACGAAAATCTCCTCTAACTTGTGGCTGAAGCCAAACCGACTTCGATAAACCCCTCAGACGACAGGAACAGGACAGCGGACTTTATTGCGTTCTGGCCGTTGTTGAATTGTTCGTCATTCAGGTTAAAACACACTGATATCCGAAGCAAATATTCTTAATTAATACGTTGGCGATTGTATTTTGTCAAGGAATTAAAAAAAGTTACACGTTTTTCAAAATATAATGAACGTGCAGCGGCATTACAAAACACCCGCTCCCAATGTTTCCGATCAGGTATTCTCAAATGCCAGAATTTTCTTGCACCGCAAGATTTTTATTTCACCCATATTGACACTCTCGTAAAAAGTCGAATTTCGGACGGCTTTGTAAAAAGTTCGCAGGCAGGGCGCGCAAATCATTTGGAATATGGCGTGATATTTTAAATTGAGCTGTTTTTAAAAGAGGTTATCTCTGTATTTATGAAGTTGGCGGATCCAAAAATGAAGGACAAAGAGTTGCTTTGAGGTGGATTATGGCCTGGTACGTAATTTGCTGATACTTTACCAGTGCTGTGTGGAGCGTTCTTGCAGCGGTCATTCATGGAGTAAAGGCATTCAGGGGAGAATCGTACCGGTCTATGGCAAGTATTCTGGTGTGGGGAGACGAGTTCGATGCGTGTATGCTTGCCAGGCGGGTGCTGGAAACCTTGAACCATACGGCGGTTGTATTTATCGAATACCGTGAGGCCATTCAGTGGGTGCGGAATGTGCGTCCTCAAATGGCGATTCTGGATTCCAAAAAAGATGGCGCTGCGATCAAGGTGCTGGAAGCACTGAAACAGTTCAATCCCGATGTCCATGTTCTGATGACGACAACCGATGCGCCATCGTCGGAACATGTTCGAAAAATCAAGGCGTTGGGAGCGGATGTTTATTATTCGAGACCCATTGGTATTGAGGAGCTTGAAAAACGGGCCATCCGGATATTTCCCAGACACATACAAACAGAAGGAGGTGAAGGCGGTGGATGAGGCTTTTGCAGGTCAGAGCTGAAATCCTGACGGGTGTCGGGATTGAAGTTCTGGCCTGCAGTTATAGACAACAGACAATGACACTGATGTTTTGATAACAGGTCAACAGGATATGATCACAAATAATCACGATAAAGGATATGCAATGATTACGAAAAGAAATATCATCATAATGCTTTTGTTTCTATTGGCGATCGGGTCTTTTTATATTTCGTCGGGGGATGCTCAGGATCCGCCGGCGGCGCCGACCCAGTCCACACCCGCTACACCGGCGGCGCCTGCAGCGCCTTCCGTATCGTCAGCGCCATCCGGCCCTGGCGCACCGACTGCACCTGTAGAAGCATCCGGCCCTTCCGTTACCACACCCGCCGCGGCGCCTTCGGTTCAACCAGCGCCAGTTGCGCCCGCTGTTCCGGCCACCCCGCCGCCGCCTCCGACGGTGACACTGTCTGTCGAGAAAACATCCGTCAACAACGGTGGCCAAATCAGCGTGAAAGGGCGGGGGATTCCGGGGAAACCGGTGTATATCGAAGTCTGGTCCGAAAACAAGGTCAAATCCTCATTTTTCGATTCCAAACCGGGCAAGGATGGAAAATCACCTTATAAATTATACCTGACCTACGCCATGCCGGCCAGTTACAAAATTTATCTTCCTGAAAGTCAGAAAAGCGTGGTGGACAGCTTCAAGAAAAAAGGCAAGAAATGGAATTTCGCCGAAGCGCTGAAGGCGCTGGACGCGGAGGTTGCGTACTCGACGCCTGCCAACATTCAAATAGATGTGTATCAATCCACTCTGATGGCCAGCGTGATCGGCTCCAGAGGGGCGAAGCTTCCGGCGCTGGACGCGAAGGAAAATCGAAAACATTCCATGCAATTGGTCAAATCCCGGTTCGAAAAGGCCGGAAGATTGTTTGTTCCGTCTCTTGACGTGAAACCGGACGGTTCTTTCAGCGGTGTTATCTCTATTCCGGAAGGCGGTTCTCCGGGTAAATACGAAGTGGTGGCCGTGTCGGGTGCGTCGGTGCGCAGTCAGCCGGCGACCGTCGAAAATCACATCAACTTCCCCATGATTTACCTTTCAAATGCCGGCACCAGCCTGAACGCCCTGTGGCCGTTTGTCCTGACACTGGCCATCAGTATCTTCGGGGTTCTGATGGGCGCGGGCGGCGGGTTTATCCTGAATCCGCTTTTAGTTTCCATCTGGCCGTTGCCGCATACCATCGTGGCCGGAACCGTCATGCCCACCGTGCTGTTTTCCCAGGCCAGCGGTATTTATAATTACTCCAAGATCAAATTCATCAGTTGGAAACTCGGCATCACGATGGGGCTTGCCATGCTGGCCGGCGGTTTCATCGGACCGAAACTGACGGAAATGATTACCCTGTCCCAGTTCAAGTTCGTGTTTGGGTGGATACTGCTGGTGCTGGCGGGCCTGATGTTCTGGCAGACCACGCCAGGGTATGTCAGCAAGAACAAGAAAGAACAGGCCATTATGGCGGAGTTCAAGAAACGGGCCGAAGCGGCGGCAAAAGCGAAATAATGCAGCGGCGGAGCCGTCTGAAATTTGACGTTGCACGGGGTCATCACATTCTGGATTCATTATGATATCATCTTCAAAGAGAAGGAGCATATACCATGGTTGTTGAATTTTGGGGTCAGGAATTTAAGGTCAATATCGTGTTTGGATGTATCGGCGCATTTTTGCTGGCCATCGTTTCTTCCATGTTCGGCTTCGGCGGCGGCCCTTTTATGGTGCCGCTCATGTCCGTGGGACTGGGGCTACCCATGTATCTGGTGGTCGGCAGCTCTCTGACGGCGATTTTTTTCAACACCCTGATGGGCACCATGCGCCATTATCAGTTCGGCAATTTTGACCTGACTTTTTTTCTCATCATGTTTCCGGCGGCCATTCTGGGCGGCTATATCGCCCCTAAAATCGCTAAAAAAGTCAGCCCACTGATGGTAAAGCGTATTGCCAGCGTCGGCATGATCATCCTGGCGCTCAATTTGCTGGGACTTTACTGATACAGGTACAACCGTTTCATCGGATGGCTTTGTAAAAAGTTCGCAGGCAAGGCGCGCAGCATCCAGACTTTTTACGAAGCCGTCAAGGTTGGTACGCTGGATTTTCCGCTTCCGGATCCGGATCCAGATCACGGGATGCCGCAGATGCCGGCGCCAGCCATTTTAAATGACACATCCGGAGGCGGCCTTTACGCTTCATGGGTCGGACACGAGGCCAAACTGGCCACTCGCTGTTGCGGCAAGGGGCTTTCAGACAGTGTGCTTCAGGAAAATATCATGGACAGGGTCGGCGGAAGTCCGGCGCTTCACGACACATTCGTTACGGTGAATCTGGCATAGGAGAAGGATGATGAGCAAGTATTATCTGTTTCAGGACAAGAAAAAATGTATCGGCTGTCATAGCTGTGAAGTACAGTGCAAGATCAATAAATCACTGCCGGTGGGGCCGAAGCTCTGTCAGGTGATTACCATCGGACCCAAATTTGTTGGCGATCTGCCAAAAGCCTCCTATGTATTCATGCCCTGTTTTCATTGTGAAAACCCCTGGTGTGTGGCGGCCTGTCCCACCGGCGCCATGCAGAAGCGCTCTAAAGACGGCATTGTTTTTGTGGATCATTCCCTGTGCGTGGGATGTAAAACCTGTATTACCGCCTGTCCGTGGGGGACGCCGCAGTGGAATCCGGAAATTGGCAAAGTCGTCAAATGCGATTATTGCATGGATCGGGTGGATCAGGGTCTGAAACCGGCGTGTGTCACCGTATGCACCACCCATTGCCTTGATTTTGGTTTTGCAGAAGATATGGGGCAGATTCGCCGCGAACGTCATGCCGCCATCATGGCGGCGCTGGAATAAATGAGAGGTGACATGGCCGATAAGCGTTGTCCGGTGAATACCGCTATTTTGGATTTGGAAACGACCATTGCCTCCAGCGCCCTCACACACCCCAAAAGCCGGCGGATAGCGGAAGAAATTCTGGCGTTGATGCGGGATGTCGCCTGGGGAAGGGCGGGCAGTGACCATTTACCGTCTTTGAGCGCTCTGGCCGATGAACTGATCGTGGGCGGTCAGGATTCGGTGAGTAAGACAGTGGGAATGTCCGTGACAATGGCGCTGGTGCAGTATCAGGAAGTCTTCGCCAGTCATGTGGAGACCCATAACTGTGCGACCGGAGATTGCGTCCGTCTCGCCCCCGCGCCCTGCCAGATGACATGCCCTGCGGGTATTGATATTCCGACCTATGTCACGCTGATCGGCATGGGGCGAGACGCCGATGCGATTGACATCATTCGGGAAGACAATCCGTTTCCCTGGGTATGCGGTCTGGTCTGCACCCGACCCTGCGAGTTCATGTGCGTGCGGGGCCGTATGGATGAACCGGTTTCCATCAAATTCATGAAAGCCTTCGCCGCCGAACGCGCCATGTCGGAGCGACAGTATAAAAATCCGCCCCAAGAACCCGACAAGGGGCAAAAAGTCTGTGTTGTCGGCGCTGGCCCAGGAGGAATGAGCGCCGCGTATTATCTGGCGCTCAAAGGTTATGGCGTTCGGGTGATCGAGGCACTGCCGGTGGCGGGCGGCATGATGATGATCGGCATTCCCCGGTATCGGCTTCCCCGTGAGGTTATTGACCGGGAAGTCGCCATGCTGGAATCCCTGGGCGTGGAATTTAGTTTCAACACCGCATTCGGAACGGATATAACCTCAGACAGTTTGAAGGCGGAAGGGTTTGAAGCCTTTTTTTTCGCCATTGGCGCCCATACTTCCTTTAAACTGAACATTCCGGGTGAAAAAGACTATCCGCAGGTGATTCAGGCCATTGATCTGCTGCGTCGTGTCGCACTGGGAGAACGAAAAATTCCCGGGAAAAAAGTGGTGGTGATCGGCGGCGGAAATGTGGCCATTGATGCCGCCAGAACCTGTCTGCGGCTGGGATGTGACGAGGTCATGATGGCTTACCGCCGTACCCGCGACGAAATGCCCGCGGATATCGAGGAAGTCGAGCAGGCGGAAGAAGAGGGCATTCATATTTCGTTTCTCACGATACCGGCGGAAATCGTGGGGCGTGACGGTAATGTGGCGGCAGTGCGCTGCATCCGGGCGAAGCTCATGTCCCAGGAAGGTTCCAGCCGCAAATATCCGGCGCCGATCGAAGGCAGTGACTATTTCATTGAGGCCGACGCTGTGGTGTCGGCAATCGGCCAGCAGGTGGACGCCGCCTGCCTGTCATCGCTGACCGGGCTGAACTGGACGCGAAGAAATACCATCGAGGCCAGCAAGGTCAGTATGGAAACATCAATTCCTGGCGTTTTTGCAGCCGGAGATGCGGTTTCAGGACCGGCCACCGTGATCGAGGCCATTGGCGGTGGCAAGCGCGCCGCGGATGCGATTGATCGCTATTTGTCCGGCATTCCCCAGCCGCAGATGCCGCCGGTGCCGGTGCGCCGCGGCCGGATAGACTGGCTGGAAGTGCCGGCGGCCACCAAAATGATCCTGAAACGCCATCATATGCCGTTGTTGACCATTGATCGCCGGCGCACGACATTTCAACAGGTCGAGTTGGGTTACACCGAAAACATGGTGCGGGAAGAGGCCAGACGCTGTTTGCGCTGCGACGTTTGCCTGCGTTGCGGCCGGTGTGTGGAAATTTGTCGGGATAAAATGGGAATCGAGGCGTTGCGGATGGGCTATATCCATTTCGATCATCCCGGCCCGACGGATTTCAGAATTGCGGAAGAACGGTGTATTCTGTGCGGGGCCTGCGCCGCTAACTGCCCGACCGGAGCGATTCGAATCGAAGATCGGAACGGTGAGCGAATACTGTCGCTGTGTGGCACGGTGTTGAACCGGCAGAAGCTGCTCTATTGCGAAAATTGCGGCGCGGTAATGGGGCCTGCCCGCTATCTGGAATTTATCCGCCACAAGACCCGCTCCGTCATCGAATTCAGCGACATCCGCCCGATATGCGACACCTGCGCCCGGCGTCAGTCCGCCGGGTTCAGCGACGAGATCACGCCCGTGACATAATCGCTTGAAAGGCCGCGGGGAATGGGGTATAGGTTCTAAAGAGGCGTATTGACCATTATCGGTGTTCGCAAGGGAGGGCTTTATGGTATTTCGCAAAGGTCAGCGGGTGGAGATTTACCGGCGATCCGACGATGATTGCTGGGAAAGTTTTATGAATGCGTATATTGGGGTTCATGGCATCATCACGGATCCGGACACGGCCATCAACGATCCGGACGCTCTGGTGGAAGTCAGTCTTGAAGGAAAGGGAACTTTTCGGTTTCCGCAGGACTGCCTGCGGTGTGTGGACTGACGCATATCCGCCGGCGCTTTGCCCGAAATATTAGAAGCAGCGCGCTGGCGGTTCCGGGAAAGTATCTCATCGCTTCTGCCGTCATTTCTCCCGCTGCTGAAAAAAGCGTCTGATCAAACGGATGGTGATTGAAATCATCACGCCGATACTCATGCCTGCCACAGTTCCTGGAATCCAGACATAGGTCTGGTATTCCGGCGTATAGAGTGCTGTCTGGATGCCGAAGTAGGCGAAGACGAAAACCGCCAGCAAAAAAATCAATGTCAAAAAACAGACCGCTTCAGAATCGTACCAGACGATGATAATCTTTCGGTATAAGGGCTTTTGATCCAACAGCATGGTTCTTCTCTCAACGATAAGCGGGCTTGGTTCTAACTTCGCCCAGAAGATAGGTCATTGTTAAAATCAATTCGCTTAACATATTGATACTGTATCTATTTTTAAATTATGTATAAGTGGACCAGGTTAGGCAAACGGCAATAATAAATCATTCATAACTTTGAGCCGAAGCACAGATCAGCTTGGCTTTGTCAGGGTCAATCGTAATGAACCATTTTCGCAATTCGGGCAATCGGTTCAGG
>JAJYBO010000145.1 GCA_021778975.1 Deltaproteobacteria bacterium | reverse complement strand
AAAATGCCTTCCCGGATTTTACCTTCTGAACCGCCCCGGAACAAAACACCGTGGGGAAGGACGATGCCGAGTTTGCCGTCCTGTTTCAATACGCTCATCATATGCTGGAGGAAGGCGAGGTCCGCATAACTACGTGGTGGGATGCCATACTGGAAGCGTCCATAAGGGTCCGACACCATTTGGCTGTAGTTGAGAGCTTTCTCCACGCCCTTTTCATCTTTCTTTATATCCACTTCCACCGGGTCCCACCATTTGTTCTGTGAGAAAGGCGGATTGGCGATGACCCTATCAAAAACCATCAATTCATCGTTCTCAATGTGCTTGGGTGTTGTCAGGGTACATCCTTTTTTGATGTCGGCATCCGTGTAATTGTGGAGTATCATATTGATTTTACAAATAGCCCAGGTACCCAGGTTCTTTTCCTGACCGTATAAGCTGGCATCCAGGAGGTCGCCGACTTTGCCCCCTTGTTCCTCGATATACTTGGCACTCTCAACCAGCATACCGCCTGAACCACAGGTAGGGTCATACACTTTATTTTTGGGTTCCGGTTTTATCAACTGAACGATGAGCTTGACGACGCCTTTCGGAGTATAAAACTCACCGCCCTTTTTGCCAGCGTCATCCGCAAACATTTTGATGAGATATTCATAAGCATCGCCGAGAAGGTCAGGAGTGTAAAGGTCTTTGTTTTTGAGGGAATATTTGTTGAAGTGGCTCAATAACCGCTGAAGTACCGTATCGCTCAAAACCTCTTTATTGCCGAAATGAACAGCAGTCATAACCCCTTCAAGGCTGGGATTTTCCTCTTCAATCGCGGCAAGTGCCACATCAATGGCTTCACCGATGTTCTCGGTTTTCTCGATAAGGGCTTTCCATCTGGCGTTCTCTGGTAGGAAAAACTTATGGTAATCAGCATCGTTTTCAGCTTCGTCAATACTCCAACCGTCTTCATTGACAAGCTTTTCGACTTCCTCTTCAAAAACGTCGTTGGACCGTTTCAGAAACAGCAGACCGAAAATATAGTTTTTGAAATCGCTACTATCAATGCTTCCACGGAGTATATCGGCAGAACCCCAAAGCCAGGTTTCAAGGGAGGGCAAATCCAGTGTCATTCAAGGTGCTCCATTTCACATGTTCATATTCGAATGATGAAGCACCTATATTTCATAACGGAGCAATTTATACAAGGATTTACGGTTAATATCGGATGGAAAATCCATATTTTCTCGGAGTCCTATTTAGATTTTATGTGGCGCTCTGGCGCTGGTTCAGTTCAATGGGATTGGATCATCTAATTTATCCAGAAGGGTGGACCGGAAAGTTGCGCCAGCGCTCCAGCTTTCAACAGCGCCGCTTGTTCCTGTGTCCACTGATAAAAATCCTGTTCGTACAGACTCATATCGCCACCCCTTGCTTCTTTTGCACCTGCGAACTTTTTAGGAAGCCGTCAACTCTCGTTTCATCAAAAGCCGGAGATTGACGATTGTCATTCTTCGGCTTTTGTGTAAAATAGAGGGCGGCCTCATAAGAAGCCCACGTTTGAACGGACCCGCCTGTTTTTGGAGGGTATCTTGAACTTATAAAATCGAATGGTTCGTTAAAGAGGAGATATGCCGTATGTGCGAAGCCAATGCCTATTTGATTGAAGGTGATGAAAAACATTTGGTAATGGAGGCTGTGGATGTCGTTGAACCGGAAGATGACGGCATCCGCCTCATCAGTATTTTTGGAGATCAGAAGTTTCTCAAAGCCCAAATTTATGCACTCTCTCTTGTGGATCATAAAATATTTCTAAAACAAAACTGACCCCGTATTATCATGAAGATAATCATCGCTAAAACCGCCGGCTTCTGCATGGGCGTTCGACGAGCTGTGGATATGGCGCTCGAAGCACCTTCGAAGCACGGCAGCCCTATTTTTACCTATGGCCCACTGATTCATAATCCCCAGGTACTCGATCTTCTCGATGAAAAAGGTGTCCAGATCATTCGGGAAATTCCGGATTCAGGAAGTGGAACGGTGCTGATCCGGGCGCACGGCGTGCCTCCCGATGTCAAAACCAGGCTGCGTCAGGCCGGATTCTCGGTCATAGACGCCACCTGTCCCCGCGTCATCAAGGTTCAGACAATTATTCGAAAGCACGCCCAGAAAGGGTATGCGGTCATCATCATCGGTGATCGCGAGCATCCGGAGGTAACAGGGCTGCTGGGCTTTGCCGGAGACAAAGGGTATGTCGCCAGAAGTCTTGAAGAGCTGACATCTCTGCCTGTCTTCGATAAAGCCATTCTGGTGGCGCAAACCACGCTGAATACCCATCTTTTCGAAGAAGTCAAAGACTGGGTGCAAACGCATCACCCGAATTATGAGTGCTTTCACACCATCTGCGATTCCACAGCGGAGCGTCAGGCCGAAGTTCAGGAAATTGCCGGACAGGTGGATGCAATGATTGTGGTCGGCGGGCACAGCAGCGGTAACACCCAGCGGCTGGCGGAAATCGCCGAAGCCGTCGGAGTTCCCGCATATCATATTGAAACCGAAGCAGACCTGGATTTCAAAGATTTGTGCAACGCCACAACAATTGGCATTACCGCGGGCGCCTCGACGCCCAACTGGATCATCAACAGGGTTGTCCACACAGTCGAACGGCTGCCCTGCCAGAACGGCGCAGGTGTTCTGAAAGCGGTTTACACCCTGCAGCAGACCCTGCTCATGACCAATGTTTATGTGGCGGCAGGCGCGGGATGTCTGTGTTATACCTGTGCAGCGCTGATGAAAATTCCGAACATTCTGCCCCATGCCTGGGTGGCCATGCTGTACGTGCTGTCCATGCACACGCTGAACAACCTGACGGGGCTGAAATCCGACCGGTACAACGATCCGGACCGGGAGGCGTTTTACCGCAGACACCGTCTGTCTCTAACCTGCCTGGCCATGCTGTCCGGAGCGATGGGGCTTTTGATCGCCTGCACCTACGGGATAACGCCGTTTCTGGTGCTGCTGACGATGAGCGTGCTGGGGCTGTCCTACAATCTGAAGCTGATGCCTGAAAAAAACATTATGGCCGGATATTCGCGAATACGGGATGTTCCAGGCTCTAAAACCATTCTGATCGCCGCGGCCTGGGGCGTGGTGACATCGGCGCTGCCGGCCATAAGTACGGGGAAGCCATTTGCGCCGGCAACCATATTCGTTTTTCTGTGGGCGACAGGGCTGGTGTTGGCGCGCACGGCGTTTTTCGATATTCTGGACATGCAGGGAGACCAGATCGTCGGTAAAGAAACCATTCCGATTCTACTGGGCGAAGCGCGCTCTATCCGGATGTTGCGGATATTGCTGTTGGTTCTGGCGATGCTGCCGCTTCTTTCGGGTATGGCCGGCGTGTTTCCGCCGCTGGGCTATGGGCTGGCGATTTGTCCGGCCGCCATGCTGCTTTTGGTGAACATTCATGAGAAAGGGTTTATGCTGCCGGGGTTTCGGCTGGAATTTCTGATGGAGTCCCTGTTCATTCTGGCGGGCATCGTGACACTGACATTTAGCCTTGTGCAGCGGCTGTAATCCGATTTTTACGAAAGTGTCAGCATTGATGCCCTCGTAAAAAGTCGAATTTCGGACGGCTTTATAAAAAGTTCGCAGGCAAGGCGCGCAAATTCTGAGGAGTGAGGCGTACTTATGGTGCGCCGCAACGACGAAGGATGCAGCGTTGGCGCAGCATCCGGACTTTTTACGAAGCCGTCAGCATTGTTATGTCTTCAAATACTGGTACAAACATACGTTTCGAGCCTGTGCGCATGCGGCTGAAGGAGTGGTTTGCATCCTGTCACCGGAATCTTCCCTGGCGGGAAACCCGCGATCCTTATTCGATATGGGTTTCCGAAGTCATGTTGCAGCAGACTCAGGTCAATACGGTCATTCCGTATTACCGGCGTTTCACGGAACGTTTTTCCACCGTATTGCTTCTGGCGGACGCGGATTTTCAGGAGGCGCTGAAGCTCTGGGAAGGGCTGGGCTATTACAGCCGGATCCGCAATTTTCATAAGGCCGCAGGGCGGGTGCGCGACCTTTTCGGCGGTGTGGTTCCCCAAGACTGGATGTCATTTCGGGCGCTTCCGGGAGTGGGCGACTACATTGCGGCGGCGGTTCTCAGCATCGCATCCGGTCAGCCATACGCGGTGGTGGACGGAAATGTCAAGCGGGTGCTGGCCAGACTGCTTCTCATGAATATGCCAACCAATCACCCCACTTCCCATAAGGTTTATCTCGAACCGGCCCTACAATTGCTGGACACCGGCGATCCGGGGCTGCACAATCAGGCGCTCATGGAACTGGGAGCGATGGTGTGTAAACCCGCCGCGCCGCTTTGCGAAACATGTCCTGTTCAAACAGACTGCATGGCTTTTCGCTTGCGCCAGACAGTAAATTATCCCCATCGTCTGAAAAAACCAGATACGCCTCTATACGCGGTGGCGGTCGGGGTTGTCTATCGGGATGACCGGGTGCTGATCACCCAAAGAAAACCGGACGGACTGCTGGGCGGTCTGTGGGAGTTTCCCGGTGGCAAAATCCGGGAGATGGAAAGCGCCGAAGACGCCTGCATCCGGGAAATCCGGGAGGAAACCGGAATTTCGGTATGTGTGCAGTCTCACCTGACACAGGTCAGACATGCCTATACGCATTTCAAGATTGTGATGGATGTCTTTATCTGCCGCTATCTGGAGGGATCGGTTCGACTCAACGGCCCCTGCGATTACCGCTGGGCGGCGATGGATGAGCTGGAGCGGTATCCGTTTCCTGGCGCCAACCGAAAGTTCATGAAGCTTCTGAAATTGTGATGGGGTGACAATGAGCCAGGACAATGCCAGATTGAAATTGAGTTCTCATGGAGTGTCGTCATGAATATCGAGATGTTGCATCTTGAACAGGGGCCGATTCGGCCTCCCAGCGAATCTCGCAGCCTGCTGTTGCGGCTGACGCGAAACTGTCCGTGGAATCAATGCCTTTTCTGTCCGGTGTACAAAGACCGGAAGTTTTCTCGAAGGCCGGTCGCTGAAATATTGCAGGATATTCAGGCGGCGCGGGATATGGTGGATGACATCCAGGCGCTTTCCCGCAGGCTTGGAAGTGGCGGCGCCGTTGACAATCGGGTTGTTTCCCATATCGCGGGCAATTCGAAATATGGCCGGAGCTATCGTTCCATAGCCGTCTGGCTGTATTATGGCACATCGGCCTGTTTTCTTCAGGATGCGGACAATCTGGTTTTGCCGACGGACGATCTGGTGACAGCGCTGACATTTCTGAAAGAAAAATTTCCGGAAATCACGCGCATCACGACCTATGCCAGATCCCGCAGCGTGGCCCGCAAATCTCCGGACGCACTGGCGCGAATCCGGACAGCGGGTCTGAATCGGGTGCATATGGGCCTTGAGACCGGCTGCGATCCGCTGCTCAAATTCATGAAAAAGGGAACGACGTCCGCCATTCATGTCGAGGCGGGCCAAAAGTTGATAGACGCCGGTATGGAGGTTTCCGAATACGTCATGCCGGGGCTTGGTGGACAGGGCATGTGGCGGGAGCATGCCATCGAGACAGCCCGCACCCTCAATCAGATCAACCCGCATTTCATCCGTCTGAGAAGCCTCCAGATACCTGAGCGGACGGCATTGCATCAAAAACGGCTGTCGGGCGATTTTGTCATGCAGCACGATGATCAGGTGGTCGAGGAAATTCGGCTGTTCATTGAAATGCTTGACGGCATTACCAGCATGGTGGCCAGCGACCACATCATGAACCTTCTAGAAAACGTTTCCGGAAAGTTGCCGGAGGATAAACCCGCGATGCTGGAAGCCATTGACGCCTATCAACGGCTTTCAGACACCGAACGCCTGATTTACCGCGTCGGCAGACGGGGCAGCGCGTTTCGCTCTGTGGATGATTTTCTGACGGATACCCAAACCCGACAAAAACTCACGTCCATGATCGAAAAAATTCAAACCAGCGAAGGACTGGATGGGGTGGAGCGTTTCATATCCAACATGACGGAAACATATTTATAGCCAGAGGACGATCGCAAGGATCGCCCCTACACGGTTCGATCCGGTGAGTTATTTGTTATGTCTTCGCTTAGGCTGGTTACGAGCCTGTCCCGATGAATCAACGAAAAATGACAAGCGATATCACGGCGCCGCCAAGCACGATCCAAACGGTATTCACTCTGGCATAGCGCTGAACGATGAAAGCGCCGGCAGCCATGACAATTGCAGGGATATCCATCAGATTCCCTGCTGCAAGCCTTAGCAGTACGACAACCAGTGTTCCGATAAACCCGGCCACAACACCGGAGATAACTCGTCGCACCGGTTCCACCCGCCCTGCTCTGGCATAAGGAGCAGCCGCCAAAATGGTCATGGCCCAGGCGGGAAAATACATATTGAACAGACCTGTCACAGCCCCGACAACCCCCCATACCTTGTAGCCAACAAAAGCGCCTATGATCGTAACAGGCCCTGGCGTTACGAGACTTAACGCCAGACCGACCGCAAATTCTGAGCTGGTAAGCCACCCGAACCGATGTATCACGATATCCTGAATGAAAGGCAGCATGGCATATCCACTGCCGAATACCAGCGCTCCAATTCGCAGAAAGCTACACCCCATTGCAGCCAGTTTCGGTTGTAACTGAATCAGCGCCCAGTCCCCCCCCAGAATTATCACCAGCCAGCAAACCAGCCGCATGGTCTTTCGCCAGCCCGGTAACAGCGACATCCGACTGCAAACCGACATATCACCAGGGATATCAATTGGGTTGCCATTCACGGATATACTGACCGCCAAATTTGCTTTGGGCCGTGTTATCCGTTTTCCGAAGTCGGCGTTCGTTTCCATCCACCATGAACATCCGGGAAACAGACGGCTTGCCAGCACCATGACAACACTGGCCGCTCCCGTCACAAGCAGAATAGAGAAGATTCCCACCTTAAAAAAGAAAACCATACCAAAGCCTGCCAGCGCCATGAGCCAGTTGAAAGCGCTGACAACGCCCTTCTTCCAGAGATTGAGAACGGTGTTCAGAACAAGGCCGGTGACAAGCGCTCCCAGCCCGTGAAACAGCCCGGAAACCACTGGCAACCGACCATATACAAAATACAGGTGCGAGAGTAGCAATATGAGTAAAGAC
>JAJYBO010000144.1 GCA_021778975.1 Deltaproteobacteria bacterium | reverse complement strand
GACGATGGTTTTGGCCGGCGCGGAAATTTCGACCAGCGGGTTGAATCGCTGCTCCTTGCTGCGCATGATGGCATCGTCCTGACGGTTGTTCAGATAGTCTATCATGTTCAGGATGAACATGGCGTTGGGGGTTCGGCCGGCTTCATCCAGAATATTGTCTTTCAGCATCTCGGAAGACGCCATGATAAATATCTTTCCGGGTTTTCCTTTGACGATAACCTGCTCGCCACCCTGTATTTTCGAGATATCCGCCGGCTGCGCCGGTGTCGCCGGCGCTGAGGTCGTCTGCTCCGGCTTCTTTTCTGGGTTTTGGGCGTTACTGGAGGTTTCCGGCGCTTTCTGGGGTTTTTCCGGAACCGGTTTTCCGGCGAAATAGCTGGGGAAATCTCCTGTCAGCACGTAGGCCAGAGGCTGTGACGCCATGCCCGCATTGGATGTCGGCGGCTGAATGAACATGGGGTTCAGATTGAGTGGCGCATGCATCAACCAGGATTTCGGAGACGACGAAAACAGAAGCTGCGCCGTGATGTCGTTTTTCGAAAGCGTTTCCTTATTCATCTCGATCGGCGACATTTTGTACGCCACCAGCCCCCGAATGGATTTCAGGAACGGAAATACCTTGTGAATCTGATCGTTCTGAATGATCGGTGCAAAATAAATCTTTCTTTCGCCGCCGCCATACTGTCGGGGCACCTGCTGCCGGAAACTGTTTTCATCCATCACGATAGCCGGTTCGATGGAAACACCGTAATGTTTCAGGAGCTTTTCGAGACCCGTATTCAGCGGCAGGTATTGAGGCCCCTGTGATCCGAACATGTTGCGTTGCGGCGGCCCTTCCTTGAAAGCGTCTAAAAAAATCGCCAGATTTTTCCCCTTCATCAAATACTGGTCAATCTGAAACAGGTCATAGTCACTGAAAGGTTCTGTCGGTCCTTCGATGACCAGACAGTTGAAATTATCGGAAAGCGGGCCGTCTTTCAGTTTGACATCCTTGATTGTGTATGTTTTGGACAGAAGGCTGCGGAAGGTATTGACGTCTTCCGGGGCGCCCTGTCCCTGAGCCATCGGCGAACCATACAGATTGGGCGTTCCATGATCCGCCAGATACCCGATTTCGGCGTTGATGCCGATCAGGGTTTCGACCTGACGATTCAGGTCGTCTTCGAGGGATTTCATGTCCTCAAGCTGGTATTGGGCGCCGATCACAGGAATCTGAATCGCCTGAAGCATGGGAATGGTCTCAAAATGCTTGCCATACTGCACCACGATACCGACAGCGCCCTGGCCCGCCGCGATCTTCCCGGATGAAAGCGCCGGCCATTTGAGATCCACAAGCTGATATTTGGAAACCTCTGTTTCTAAAGCCGGATTTTGGGTCGGATCCAGAAAGGAAAATGAAAGCTTGTTATATAACTGGCCATTGAGTTTATTGACCAGCGCCTCGACATGGGTTTTCAGCTCCGGCAGGGTTTTCAACCCCAGGTAAGGCGCGATGGCATCCAGTGATGATGATTTGTAGAGCTTGACCTGGACCGGTTCTTTCAGACGCAGCAATGCACTGACCTTACGGTTCATTTTCTGTATAACCGATGTGATCTGGTATTCCAGCCCGTCCGTTGAGGTAATGGCCGGGATGCGTTCCACCAGATCGCCGTGAATGAACGCCATTCCCATATAGGCTTTTTGAAATTTCACCTCATCGTTTTCAACGGCCTGAACCTGTACCGGATAAACGCCGTAGCTTTCCGCCAGTTTCTGATTTCCCATAGAGGCGGCGTCCGGTCCCCCGGCGTCCGCGCTGACATCGTGAAACTGGTAATTGAAGTTCTTACCGCCATAGGTCGCATATTCCTCCAGCAGATCATGAAGATAACGTTCGGTGCCGTTATAAGGCGCCGGGAGGTTTTGGGTGAAAAAAACATGAATCGTCAGTGGTTCGGAAAGTGTTCCAACGGCATCCTTACTGGCTTTGGACAAAGAGAAGATATGGTTTGTCGTGAGGTCTATCCGTGCAAACAATGTCATGCCGACCATATTGACCAGAACGACCGCTACCAGATAAACCACGAATTTGATGTATTTTCCCGATGGTTGGGTTCGGATTGCAAGTGCTTCCATAAAGTTATCACTCCTTAACATTTTTCCCGCATCGCAAGGTTGGCGCCGTAAAGACCGATAAATCCGACGCTGACAAAATAGAGAATATCCCGTGTGTCAATAACGCCTTTGGCGATATTCTGAAAATGATAATCCGCGCCCAGGTATTCAAAAAATCCCAGCATGGATTTGGGCAGAAAGAACAGCATCTGATTGATGAGCGTCAGACTGAAGCAGATGGCCATGCCCACGATAAAGGCGATAATTTGGTTTCGGGTGAGAGACGAGGCGAAAATCCCCACCGCCGAAAATGCGCCGGCCAGAAGCAGCGCGCCGAGATATCCGCCTACCACAGGCCCCCAGTCGAGAGCGCCCAGCACGGAAACCGTGAGCGGATACAGCAATGTGGGGACGAGCATGACGGCGATAAATGCACACGCCGCCAGAAACTTTCCCACGATGATCTGAGTGAACGTGACCGGAAGCGTCATTAGCGTTTCGTATGACCCCACGCTGAATTCTTCGGAAAAAAGGCGCATGGTGACCGCGGGAATCACAAAGGAAAACACCATTGGCAGCAGACTGAAAAAGCTTCGGAGATTGGCCTGGTTCTGCAGGAAAAACGGGGTGAAAAAGAACCATCCGGTGATGAGCAAAAACACGGAAATCACGATGTAGGCGATAGGAGATGCGATATACGCTCGGAATTCTCTTTTAAAAATATGAATGGCAGGGCTCATGTTAGTTCTCCAGGGTGAGTTCGCGGAAAATGTGTTCCAGGCTTTGGGTTTCCTGGCGGAATTCTAAAAGCGTCCAGTCGGTCTGGCGAATCAGCCGGTAGATATCCTTCCGGATATCCGCATCCGACACCAGGGTGATCCGTATCTGAAGCGCATCCGATCCCGGAGCGCCGACATTTTCGATACGGGTGACACCGGCGACAGGTTCCAGCAGACCGCGGACACCGGAAAAATCGGCGTCCGCCAGTGTCAGATAGATCATCCGATCTTTTCCTGCGGATTGTTTAATGGTCTGGGTGCTGCCGTCCGCCACAATTTTTCCGTGATGAATGATAACGATCCGGTCACAAGTGGCTTCGGCTTCGCTGAGAATGTGGGTGGAGAGGATAATGGTTTTTTCCTGGCCGATTTTCCGGATAATTTCCCGGATTTCGACGATCTGGTTTGGATCCAACCCCGATGTAGGTTCATCCAGCACCAATATCTCCGGATCGTTCATGAGCGCATGCGCCAGCCCGACCCGCTGTTTATATCCTTTGGAAAGCTCTCCGACGGTTTTGTGCATCACTGCATTCAGACCGCACAACTGCGCCAGTTCTCTGATTCTGGACATTTTGGGGGCGGCGTCCAGCCCCCGGATTTCAGCGATGTATTCCAGATAATCATATACGATCATATCATGGTACAGCGGCGCGGATTCCGGAAGATAACCAATCCGTTTTTTGATTTCGAGCGTATCTGGCCCGATGGTATAGTCCTGAACCTTGATTTGTCCGGTGCTGGGTTCGAGATATCCGGTCAGCATCCGCAGGGTTGTGGTTTTTCCGGCGCCGTTTGGCCCCAGCAACCCCAGTATTTCCCCCTTTTGGATATCGAAAGAAATGCCGTCCACAGCGCAGAAGTTATCGTAGTACCGCGTCAGATTTTCGACATGAATCATCATTGACTCCTTGTTGTTATTGAACCATTGGGATAAATGTCATCCATTGAAGTGCATACAGAGCGCGCCGCTACAGCAGGGGGCGCGTGACAATATTGAATCCATTTGATGATTGTCATTGTTTGTGTTCCAATATCGGAATAAAGGTGTATGAATACGCCTGCCGCAGGGGTGTCACCGATGTTCGCGTGAAACCGGGGGCGGGGGCATGAACGGGCGTAAGTATAATCAGTCTGTTTGCAAATACAATATCTATGATATACGAGGTGAGAGCAGGTGGCATCTTCTTTTGAAAAACGTGTAAAACGTCATGTATCAGGAAGGTTACATGATTTTTTTGTCATTATCGCGCCGGAACTGGAGCATCTTTGTCATCAGGAGCTGGCCGCGGCGCCCGACATTAGCGGCGCGCCGGGGCTTGCGCCCGGTGGCGTGGCGTTTCAGGGAAAACTCTATGACGGTTACATCGCGAATCTGTATTTACGGACCGCCACACGAGTTCTGATGCGCGTCGGGGAGGTTGGCGCCGACAGTTTTTCTCGTATGGGAAAGAAACTGTCCGAAATTCCCTGGGAGCTGTACTTACCTTTCGATGCCGCGCGGCGATTTCACATCACCACCCATCATTGCCGGCTGTATCACAAGGATGCCATTGCCGGCGTTCTGGAAGACAGCATTCAAAGCCGCATGTCCCGGTTGTCCCACAACGACGGTACTGAAAATGCCACTGTCATCTCTCAGCGGATTTTGCTTCGCGGGGTGGATGACCGTTTTCAGATATCCGTGGACAGCAGCGGCGATTTGCTTCACAAGCGGGGGCTTAAAACCCGGGGCGGTCGGGCGCCGGTTCGTGAAACGCTGGCGGCCGCCGTGCTGATGCTTGCCGGATATACCGGACAGGAGCCGCTGATCAATCCGCTGTGCGGTTCCGGGACATTCGCCATCGAAGCTGCACTGATGGGCCGGAATATTCCGCCGGGATGGTTTCGGTCTTTTGCGTTCATGAACTGGCCGGGGTTTTCCCCCAGTCAGTGGCGGCATATCCGGGATGCGGCTGAACATAAATTTCATCCGGTGTCCCAACCGATTTTTGCTTCCGATAAATCTTTGGACGCGTGCCAGGCGCTTCAGGAATTGACGGACGCCCATGAGATGCTGCAGGGGGTTCAAATTGTCCAGCGTGATTTTTTCGATCTAAATCCCTCGGACGTGACGCATCAGGCCGGTCTTGTGGTCATCAATCCCCCTTATGGAAAGCGGATGGGGAGCCGCCGGGAAAGTCGCATCCTGATTCAGGACATGATGTGTAAGCTGAAAAGTGATTATCGGGGCTGGAGATTTGTCATGATTGTTCCGGAACGTTCCGATATCCGGGATGGATTGTCCGGATGGAAATATTATCCCGTTTATCACGGCGGCTTGAGGCTGGAGCTTCTTATCGGGAAGTTGTAAGGCGACTAAGGTATAGACTCAACTCCCATTAAACTGAACCAGTGCCGCCTCCTTTGGCCGGCAACATGATCGTGAAGGTACTGCCTTTACCCAGCCGACTTTCAGCGCGAATTTCGCCGCCAAGCAGTTCCGTCAACCGCCGGCAAATGGCCAGCCCCAGTCCCGTACCTTCGTGATTGCGCGCCAGCCCTGTATCAATCTGTCGAAATGGCTGGAATATCTTCTGGAAATCATCCGTATGAATGCCGATGCCGGTATCGGCGACAGAAATTTGAAGTACATTCCGGACGATTTTCGCCGTAAGCATGACATAGCCGCGTTCGGTGAATTTGATCGCATTGTTCAGCAGATTGATTAAAATCTGTTCGATACGCCGCACGTCGCTCACCCATACGCCGATTTCCGGTGCAAGCTCCACTTGCAGGCTCAAACTTTTTTTTGCCGCCAGCGGTTTTACGGTAGCCGCGGTTTTCTCGATGGATGCCCGCAAATCAAACGCTTCGCACGCAACCTCCAGTTGCCCGGCTTCAATTTTTGAGATATCCAGCACATCATTGATAAGCGCCAGTAAGTGCCGTGCGCTGGTGCGGACCATTTCGAGCTGTTTGGTCTGCTCCGGGTTCAGCGGTCCGGCCAGCCCCTGAAGAATGATCCCCGTGAAGCCGATGATGGAGTTCAGTGGCGTCCGTAATTCGTGCGACATGGTGGCAAGGAATGCGGACTTCAACCGGTCGGCCGCCTCGGCGCGATCCCTGGCCACGGCCAACTCACCGGTTCGTTCCTCCACGCGGCGCTCCAGCTCTGTGGCATAGCGTTGTAAATCTTCATGGAGTTGCCGGATCTGTTCTTCCGCTCTCTTGCGCTCCGTGATGTCCGTACCGACACTTAAAATCTCCGCCACGTTTCCGGATTCGTCCAACACGACCTTGTTGGTCCAGGCAATCCAGACCCGATTCCCGTTTTTGCGCATATTCTCATTGACATTTTGCTCAAAAACTTTCGGACTCGTACAAATTTGCTCCATGAACTGGCGCAGATCGCTGCCGTCGCTCCCGGTGGGCGGCGCGATCGTGTCCATGACATGGCGGCCCAGTATCTCATCGGCGGCGTAGCCGAAAAACCGCAGCCCAAAATCGTTGAGAAAGGTAATTTTTCCCTCGGATGTCCATCGCAGAATGATGCTGTTGGCAAGCTCCACAAGCTCACGGTACTTTTGCTCGCTCTGTCGCAGCGCCCGATTCAGAGCGCCTAATTTTTCATCCGTCCGTCGTTGTTCTTCCATCATCCCCGCCAGAAAGAGGGCGCAGGTAATTGTCACTCCCAAAAATGAATTCAGCAGCAGAAGAGATTCATTGGTTGTTTTCCCCGCGAACGGGCTGCTGCCGTAACTGGCGCCAACCGTGGCAAGCAACGCAATAACCACAGCCGTTGTTGACGCGCCGCGCATACCGAAACGCAATGCAGCCCAGAGTAATAATGCCAGCAAACCGTATTCGAAAGGGATATTTCTGAAAAAGACAAAAAAACAGGCCAGGAGCGTTACACTTCCCAACACGATCATTTCTATAATACGCCCGGCGGTTTTATGAAAGGGCTGGGGACGCCGCCACGCCAAAAAAAAAGGGGCGGCAACCAGAGTTCCGGCGGCATCCCCTACCCACCAGGTAACCCAGGAATAATTAAATTGATCCCAGGGGATATTCCCGCCCAGAGAAAGGCTGAGTACCCCGACGGAAGGACTGATCGCGCAACAGCCAAGTGCGCCGACGGCTACCAGTATCAACACATTGCGTCCGCTCTGCAAAGGGGATTCATTCCCACATAAACGCCGTACGAGATATGACCCGGCGGCGGCGCCAGACACAGCGCCAATACCGATAAAGGCCGACACCAGCACGTTGGGTACCCCCATGTGGACAGATGGCATCGAACCATCAATGAAGGAAAGAAAATTGGCGGCAAAAGATCCGAGCCAAACCCCGATCAGGGCGTTGCGTCCCATAATTATCACGGCGGCAAGGGCAAGCCCGGC
>JAJYBO010000003.1 GCA_021778975.1 Deltaproteobacteria bacterium | reverse complement strand
GCTGACCGGTAAGATCCGCAACAATCTGGAAGACATCGTTCGTACCGAGAGCTATCTCATGGAAGATGCCGACATTGCCATTGTGTCTTACGGGATATCGGCCCGCAGCAGTCTGGCGGCAGTGGATGACGCCCGCAGCATGGGGATTCGGGCAGGGCTTCTGCGACTGATTACAATCTGGCCGTTTCCGGAAGATCAAATTCGCCAAGTCGCCCGTCAGGTGCGCGGTATCGTTACCGTCGAAATCAATCTGGGACAGATTCATCAGGAGGTTCAGCGATGCACGGGCCATGACATTCCCGCCATACTTGTCGGACATCCGGGCGGTGCGGTGATCGAGCCGGAAAAAATTGTCGAAACCCTGAAAACGCTTTTTTAACCCATTCCTTTCTCTTAATCGGATTTGTACATGGAAAAAGTGAATACCCGGCCAGATCACCCTCTGGATACGCTGCTGCGAACGGACCGTATTCCGCATATCTGGTGTCCGGGATGCGGTATAGGCACCGCGTTTTCCGCGTGTCTGATGGCCATTCAATCCAGCGGCGTCGATCTGGTCAAAACCGTGATGGTGTCCGGCATCGGCTGTTCCGGACGCGGGGCCGGATATACCCGGCTCGACTCCTATCATACCACGCATGGCAGGGCCATTCCCTTTGCCACCGGCATGAAACTGGCCAACCCGGAGCTGAATGTGGTGGTGTTCAGCGGTGATGGCGATCTTTTTACCATCGGCGGCAATCATTTCATTCACGCGGCCCGGCGCAATATGGACATGACGGTGGTCTGCGTCAATAATTTCACCTACGGAATGACCGGCGGCCAGGCGTCCGCAACCACGCCCTGTCTGGCAAAAACGACCACGACCCCTGCCGGCAACCCGGATCCGCCATTCAACCTTCCGTTGCTGGCCTACGCGTCGGGCGCGACCTATATTGCCAGATGGACCATCCTCCATACGCGGGATCTCACCAAATCCATCGAGGAAGCGATACGCCGCCGGGGGTTCTCGTTTATAGAGGTGCTGGCGCCCTGTCCTACCGGCTATGGCCGCAGAAACAAGGAAAAGCCGCTGGACACACTGAAAATATACCAGAATTGCACGGTCATCAAAAACGGCGCTCATCCCGCGGATGTGGTCATGGATTTTGGAAAAAACATTACGCTGGGAATCTTCACGGATCAGGAGCGTCCCACGTTTGCCGATATGTATGAAAAAACCTGCCGGCCCAAGGAAAAATGACATCCCAATCCCTCAAAAAAGAAATTCTCATCACCGGTTTCGGCGGCCAGGGCATTGTCCTGGCCGGGCAGATTGTCGGCAAGGCCGCCAGCCTTGGCGATCATCTGGAAAGTACGCTCACCCAGTCCTACGGACCTGAAGCCCGGGGCGGCGCGTGCAGCGCCCATGTAATTATTTCTGACAGCTTCATTCATTTTCCGTATGTGCGGCATCCCGACATCCTGGTGTGCATGTCTCAGGGTGGTTTTGACAAGTTTCGGCATTTGCTGAAAGAAACCAGTACGCTGATTACCGATCAGGATCTGGTTCACCCAGGAGATGTCGTTTGTGGGGATGTCTTTGCCGTTCCGGCGACCCGGATGGCCGAGGAACTGGGCCGTAAAATGATGGCCAATATTGTGATGACAGGTTTCTTTACGGCCGTTACCCAGGCGATTTCTTTTGAATCTGCACAGCGGATGGTGGCGGCATCGGTGCCCAAAGGTACGGAAACCCTGAATTTGTCGGCATTCGGCAAAGGCCATGATTTTGGTGTGGCCACATTGAAGGGGCGTCGGAAAAAAATCGAAGCCGTGAGAGGAGCGACGGCATGAAAACGCCTAAAGATCGTCTTTATCGCGTGCTGGTGATTGGGGCGACGCCTTCGGGAATTGCCGCTGCCACCAAACTGGGAGAAATGGGCGTTCCGGTCACCCTGGTGGATACGGAGCCGGATCTGAATCGCAAGCTCGGTCGTGAAGAGTGGCGGCTGGAGTCCGGCGTTCCATTCAATTATGCCTGTCGTCCGGGGTTGCTCCGAATTCTCCGAAACCCGCAGATTCGCTGTATCGTTCCCGGAGATGTCACACGGCTGAAGCACACGCCGCAGGGGTTTTGCGCGCATATCCAGCGTCCGGCGGCATTCATTGATGCGGAGCGCTGCACCCTGTGCGGACGCTGTATGGAGGTATGCCCGGCGATTGCACCGGACGGCGGCATTCCCATTCAATCCGGAGGCAGGCAGAGCCTTCCCGGAAGACCGGTCATTGACAAACGCAGACAGCCGCTCTGTCAGGCCAACTGTCCGCTGGGTGTCAATGCGCAGGGCTATGTGGCGCTGGTCAAGGCAGGAAAATTCACCGAAGCGATAGAACTGATCCGGCGGGATAACGTACTGCCCGGTATTTGCGGACGGATATGCACGCATCCCTGTGAAGCCGCCTGCCGCCGCGGCGAACTGGACGAGCCGGTGGCCATCCGGGATATCAAGCGGTTTGTCAGTGATTATGATCTGTCGCATCCCCAGAACGTTCAGCCATTGGCGCAGGCTTCTCGATCACAGAAAATCGCCGTCATCGGCTCCGGTCCTGCAGGGCTTGCTGCGGCCGCGGATCTGGCGCGATACGGGTATCCGGTCACGGTTTTTGAAAAGGAAGCGCTTCCCGGGGGGCTGCTGCGCTATGGGGTTGGCGCCTACCGGCTGCCGCGAGATATTCTGGACCGTGAAATAGCCTGGATTCAGCAACTTGGCGTTCAGATTGTCACCAATGCTTCGGTGGAACTGTCCTCAGGGCTGATGGAACTGAAGAAAACCTTTGACGCCATTGTGCTGGCGGTTGGCGTATGGACGGACCGCAAACTGGGCGCGGTTGGTGAAAACCTGCCGGGTGTCGAGGGGTGTCTGTCTTTTCTGTCCCGGCTTTACCGGGGGGAAATCGAAACGCAGCAGGAAACCGTGTCGGTCATTGGCGACGGCAACGCGGCGTTCGATCTGGCAAGGGCGCTGGTGCGACTGGGGGCCAGGGTCACGCTGCTGTCATGGTTTCCGGAAGCGATGATTCCGGCGGATGCCGCCGAAGTCCTTGCCGCCCGTGAAGAAGGTGTCGTTATCCGGAGTCGTTTGAAAGTTACGGAGTTCATGGCGGGCGCGGATGGAAAACTGACGGCGCTCCGCTGTATCGCCACAATTCCCGGAAAACCGGATGCCGCCGGCATTCCCTGGCCCGTGGTTGCTCCCGATGCGGCTCCGGAGGTGTTGACATGCCATCGTGCGATTGTGGCCATTGGCCAGATCGCGGATCCATCCCGCTTTGGCGCAGCGTCTCAAATCCGGCTGACGGCATCCGGCGCCATCCAGCCCGATGATACCGGGTGTGCTGGCGTTGCCGGTATATATGCCGCAGGAGACAGTGTTACAGGGCCTTCGTCGGTTGTTCGGGCCATGGCGTCCGGCAGGGCGGCGGCGCGCGCCATTCATTGTAAATTCGCCGGAAAAAACGCGGTGGAAATGCTTACCCGGCGCCCTGAAGATCGAGATTTTTCGGCCATTACCCCGGATATTCCGTCTCTGGCCCGTGCGAATATGCCCGAAAAGCAGCCGGCGGCGCGCAAAAACGATTTTTGCGAGGTAGCGCTCGGATTCAGTGATGTTCAGGCGCGTATGGAGGCGGCCCGGTGCCTTCAGTGCGGGGTTTGCTCGGAATGCCTTCAGTGTGTTGACATTTGTACCGCCGCGCATGCCATTCATCATGAGGCGCGGGAAGAACTCCATATCGAACAGGCGGGCGTCGTGATTGTTGCGGATCCGGAAGCCGCTCCCGCCATCAAGGGCGACGACGTAATACGGGCGTACAGCGCCAAAGCCGTTCGGAGTGATGTTCACGCCATGACGCTGCGGGGGTTTGCCGCGGCCGCAGAAGCACTGGTCTTACTGGGCGGCGGCGCGCAACGCTGGAGAGGGCATGGGCTGGCCTTTCCAACCGCGGATCCGCGCCTGTCTCCGGATATCCGGACAGGTGTTTTCGTGTGCCGTTGTAACGATGCTCTGGGATGGTCCGATACATTCAGTGATTGTATCGCAGGGCTTCCCGGAAAAATGGATGTCGTATATGCCGAGGTGATGATGTCGGCCTGTACGCCCGAAGGCGCGGCATCTCTCGTTCGGACAATTCGGGAAAAAGGGCTGACCCGCGTGGTGCTGGCATCCTGCGTTTGCTGTCCGCTGGACTTTATTTGCAGCGCCTGTACGGATCAGCGCAGCCGTCTGAAGACCGCCCTGTTTCACGGGACCGGCGTCAGCCGCGCGATGGTGGAAACCTGCAATCTCCGCGGTGAAGTGCTGAGGCTTCTGAAAACCGATCCAGAGCTGGCGGCGGCGCGCTTCAGCGGGCTGATCGAACGTTCGATTCAGAGAACCCTTCAGTTGAAGGCCATGCCGACGCCCGCCCGGCCATACAATTTCACCACCGCCGTGATCGGTGAGTCGGAAGCGGCCCTCAAGAGCGCCATGATGCTGGCGTCCGCCGGAATGGAGGTCTTTCTGTTTGGTGCGCCCGGAAAGCCGCTGTCGGAAACACTGTTGCATCCCAACATCCATAATTTCAGCGGATCGTCGGTACTGAGTCTTCAGGGAACGGTCGGCAGTTTTGTCGTGACGATGGATGCCAGCGGCGTCCGTCAGACAATACACGTCGGCGCCGTCATACTGGGAGAACAGTCCCGGAACCGCATTCCCTACATGGCCATGTCGAATCTGCCCCCCCATATCGTTGCGTCTTCCATGCAAAAAAAAGGCGTGACCGGGATCCCGTTTTTCAATCCTGGCGCCACGTCCATTCCAGGACTTTTTCTGGCCAGTCCGTCGGGGGTGATGGCATCTGAACGCATCAAAGGGGCCGCCGCCGCGATACTCGCCGCGTCCGTTATGCCCCGTCGTCCCCGGCAGAACAAGGGCTATACGGTGGCGGTGGATGAAACACTTTGCCGCGGATGCGGACGCTGCATTCAGGTCTGTCCCTATCAGGCGGTCCGCTTTCAGCCCAACGCCGTTGGCGGATGGTATGCGTCTGTGGATGAAGCCCTCTGCAAGGGGTGCGGCAACTGCATTGCCGTCTGTCCGTCCAATGCGGCGGACAGCCCGTACCGGGACTGGAAGTACCTGGACCGGATGATCGAGGAGATTTTGGTATAAAAATGGGAGGCTGGGATGGATGACCCCCACCTCGTAACCGATGGCTGTAAAATCCGTTATTCAAGAATCAAAAGACGATATGGCACAATTGAAAATCGTACTGTTTGTCTGTAACTGGGGGCCGCACGCCGCTTTTCAGACGCTTCAGGATGCCGGGGCGTCCATTCCGCCGGAAGTGCGGATGATCCGGATACCCTGTACCGGCAGAATGAGCAAATCCCTTTTGTTCAGAGCCTTTGAGATGGGCGCTGACGGTGTGGCGCTGGTCGGATGTGAGCCAGGCGCCTGCCGCTACGGCAGCGGCACCGAAGTGGCGGAACGTAATGTCGAAGATATGCGGGGCATTCTGGATCTGCTGGGGCTGGGTGGCGATCGGCTGCGACAGGCCATGTTCCTTCCGGAGGAATCCGACGCGCTGCTGGCGTTTCTTCAAGATTTCTGCAAGGTGATCGAAACCATCGGCAAAAGCCCGGTGATACCCGCTATTCAGGAAGAACCGGTGGCTGCCGACAAAGACGCGCTCGCAGTCCTTCTCACCCGGCATGATATACTGGCCTGTCAGGACTGTGGCAAGTGTTCTTCGGCCTGTCCTGTAACGCTGGCGGGAAAGCCATTTTCTCCCAGAATGCTGGCGGGCGCCGTCATTGCCGGTGATGCGGGGTCCGAATCCACCCGTAACAATGTCTGGTCATGTTTGACCTGCGGGCTGTGTTATGACCGCTGTCCGTCCGCGGTGGATTTTCCCGGATTCATCCGAGACATGCGGTCGGTGCTGAAAGCAGCCGGGGTATCGGGATGCGAAGCGCATGAAGGGTTTTTTCAGTCCTGTATGCGCACCATGACATCCCCGACACTTGCCGTACGGAAGTGGCGATGGCTTCCGGAAGACATTCGTCTGGATCCGAACGGAAAAAGGCTTTTCTGGGGAGGATGCGCGCCGTATTTTGACATGTACTTCAAAGCGCATCTGGGAATTCAGACACGGGACATTCTCGTGGACAGCCTGAGACTTCTGAATTTTTTCGATATCTTTCCCGCGTTGCTGGATGGGGAACGGTGTTGCGGCCATGATTTGCTCTGGTCCGGAGATCGGAAAAATTTTCTGAAGCTGGCCCGTCTCAATGTGGATGCCATTGAACGTCAGGGAATCGAAGAAGTTATCACAGCCTGTCCGGAATGCTACCGCGCCCTGTCTCATGACTATCCGGAGCAGGGGATCGCGGTCCCTTTCAAGGTGACGCATATTTTTGATCTGGTGGATGCGGAGATCAGCAAAGGGGCCGTTGGGTTCGACAGACTGGACCGGCATCTCACATTTCAGGATCCCTGCCGATTGAGCCGACTCGAAGGTCGTCCCGATCTGCCGCGTAAGCTGCTGGACCGTCTGAACGCCGACGGTTTTACCGAGATGCAGGACAGGGGGGTGTCTGCGCTCTGCTGCGGCAACTGCGCCTGGGTTGGTTGTGACAGCTTCACCAAATCTCTTCAGGTCAAACGCCTGCGCCAGGCCAAAGCCACCGGAGGCGATCTGTTGGTGACCGCGTGCCCCAAGTGTCAGATTCATCTGCGCTGCGCCATGGAAGACCCGTTTATCGCTCATGAAATCCAGATGGAAACAATGGATCTGACCAGTATTGTCGCCAGAACCATCCGCTGGGAATGAAAACACGCTTAACTTTTTACAAAGCCGTCCGAATTTCGACTGGTTACGAGAACATCAACTTTTTATTGTCGAGTCCCCGATTATGGAAAAATCAAATAGTTCGTCCCCCCGTCCCCGCATCGGCGTTTATGTATGCCACTGCGGGCTGAATATCGGCAGAACCGTTGACTGTGAGAAAGTGGCCCAAAAGGCGGCGAACGTGGAAGACGTCCAGATCGCCAGAGATATCGCCTATGCCTGTTCCGAACCCGGTCAGCAAAGTATCAAGGCTGATATTCTGGAACATGGCCTGGATCGCGTGGTGGTGGCCTCCTGTTCGCCCAGACTGCATGAGCCTACATTTCGGCAAATGGTTCAGTCTGTCGGATTGAACCCCTATGTGCTGGAAATGGCCAATATCCGGGAACATTGCAGTTGGGTGCATCAAAACGATCCCGACGCTGCGACGGAAAAGGCCATTGATTTGACGCGCATGGCTATTTCCCGCGCCAGAAGTCTCACACCTCTGGAACCCGATACATTGCCGCTGACCCCGAGAACGCTGGTTATCGGCGGCGGGGTTGCTGGCATTCAGGCGGCGCTCGATCTCGCGGACAGCGGCTTTGAGGTGGTGTTGGTCGAAAAGAAGCCGTCCATCGGCGGGATGATGGCGACGCTGGACAAGACGTTTCCAACGATGGATTGCTCCATCTGAATTCTGGGTCCCAAAATGACGGATGTCGGTCGGCATCCCCGAATCAAACTTTATACCTTGAGCGAAGTGGTGGATGTTACGGGTTATGTCGGAAACTTCACCGCCAAAATTCTTAAAAAATCCCGGTATGTGGATGAAAAGGCCTGTACGGCGTGCGGCGACTGTGCGAAGGTCTGCCCGGTGGTGCGTCCCGACGCTTTCAATTACGGACTTTCATCCCGGAAGGCAATTTACTCACCCTTTCCGCAGGCGGTGCCGTCGGCATATGTCATCAACGCCAGTGAATGCCTCGGGCATAACCCCGCGGTATGCGCCAAATGCGTGGAGGCATGCAGCAAGGGCTGTATTGACTTTCACATGTCGGATGAAGAGATTACCGAAACCGTGGGCGCCATTGTGGTGGCTGCCGGGATGGATGTTTATGATCCCACGGAAATGGATGAGTATGGCTATACCCGCTTCGAAAACGTTGTGACCAGCCTTGAATTCGAAAGACTCATCAATGCAGGGGGGCCGACGCGGGGGGAAGTCGTTCGTCCGGCAGATCGGATGCGCCCGAAATCCATCGGGTTCATTCAGTGTGTGGGATCCAGATCTGCCCGGAAAGGCGGCGCTTACTGCTCCAATGTCTGCTGTATGAACACGATCAAAAGTACGCTGGCGCTCAAAGAACACTATCCAGACATGGATATCAAGGTTTTTTATATGGATATCCGGGCCTTTGGCAAGGGGTTCGAAGACCTTTATACAAGAAGTCGAAGGCTGGGGGTTCAATATTTGCGCGGTCTTCCAGGAACTGTCGAGGAAACGCCGGAAGGTGGTTTTCGGGTGGCGGTCGAAAACGCAGCCTCCGGCGCTGTCATCTTTTACGATCTGGACATGCTGGTGCTGGCCGTTGGCATGAAACCACCTGAAAGCGCCCGGAAACTTCAGGAAATGCTGGGTCTGCAATTGACGCCCGACGGTTTTTTCTTGGAAGCGCACCCCAAACTGCAGCCGGTTGATGCCGCGACGCGAGGTATATTTTACGCCGGATGCGCGGAAAGCCCCAAGGACATCAAGGACAGCGTGACGCAGGCATCGGCCGCCGCGGCCAGGGCTATCCGCCTCATGCACAAGGGGGAAATCCTGACAGATCCCATCACATCGGAAGTTATCGCAGACCAGTGCAAATCCTGCGGCCGGTGCGCGGAAGTTTGTCCATATCACGCCATTACCGTGGATGTTCAAAAGAAAACAGCGGCGGTGGTCAATACCGCGGCCTGCGCCGGATGCGGTACCTGCGCGGCCGAGTGTCCGTTTGACGCCATCATCATGAATCATTTTACGGATACACAGATTCTGAATCAGGTGGATGCACTACTGGCCGAAGTTCCGCAAGAAAAGATTCTGGCTTTTGCCTGCAACTGGTGTTCATACGCTGGCGCCGATTATGCCGGGGTATCCAGACTTCAATATCCCCCCAATGTCCGTCTTATTCGCACCATGTGTTCCGGCCGTGTTGATGAAAAGTTTATCTGGGAGGGCTTTGCCAAAGGCGCACCGGTAATTCTTGTCAGCGGCTGTCACATCGGAGATTGCCACTATATTGATGCCAACCACTGGACGAAGAAGCGCATCGAAAAAATTCACAAAAAAATGGCCAAACGCGGCATTCGACCAGAACGTCTTCAACTGGAATGGATCAGCGCGGCGGAAGGCATCCGTTTTTCGGACACGATGCACCGCATCGAGGCGCTTCGCCAAACCGTTACCGCCTCCGAAATTGCCGATACGATCAATATGTTGAAGCCAACATATTGATTTAGCTTATTTTTTTATAATTTTTCCTTAACCCAAGCGGGGGGATTGATAATGACAATTGTCGTTCTCAGCAGAACCCTGAATCTGGTGGATATGCAGTATCTCATGAGCAGCAGAGGCGCAGATGGTCAGGTTCGCTCAAACGGCGCAAACACACGACCGTAAAACCAGACATAAACGCCTTGAAGGGCGGCGGCCAGATAAAATGGCGTGGCGAACCATCCGGCGCCAATGAGCGCGCCGGCAATGGCCGGCCCCAAAGACTGCGGCAGTTGCATGGAAAGAGCATTGAGACTGGCTGCAAAACTGCGGCGGTCATCGCGGACCGCGGTCATGACCAGCGCCTGCCGGGCGCCCACCGTACCCCGGTTCAGCGCGGAACGAAGGATGTAAATCAGGGAGGCCAGCCAATAATACGGCATAACGGGCAGCAGCAGCAGCAGTAAAAGTCCGCCGCCGCGCCCCCATACGACGGCCCGGACAAGACCGATCTCCCGCGTCATTTTACCGACCGCCAGAGCCGCAAGTCCGGTCACGGCGAATGTCACCGCCAGCACCGGGCCAATGGCGGAGGGGCCGATGTGAAATCGTTTTGCAAACCAATACGCCATCAGCGGCCCTGTCAACCCGATGGCCAGACCATTGAAGGCATTGAGGACAACAAGGCGCAGCAGGAAATCATTTTCGGTCTGACGCTGGACGGAATTGCTTTTTGATTTTTGGGGTCTCACCGGATGTGTTTTGTGAACCTCCGGGGTTTGGGTCAGCAAGACGAGGTTGACGGCGTTTCCCAGAAGCACCAGGCCAAACAAAGGCCGAAAACTTGCCGCCACGCCCATGACCGGCGCTAAAAACGGCGGCGCCGCCGCCGCCAGCGCGCCAAGCGTCATTCCAAAGAAACCAATGGCCGTGTTGACACTATACACCATGCCTCTGGATTCTGCAGGAACGGCTTCAGCAAGCCAGGCCTGTTCCGCAGGCGCAAATGGACCGGCGGCTCCGTTAGCGCCCCTGCCAAAGCCCCCCAGAATGATCGCGATGGAAAGCAGCGCGGAATTTGTAGCGATAATGGCTGTCAGCGCGCAGATACAGGTGAGGACTTCATAAGCGATGAGAAAGGGTTTACGCCGCCAGCGGTCGCTGATAAGCCCAACCAGAAGGTTCAGCCCCGCGCCCGTCAGCCCGCCCGCACCCAGCACCATACCGATGGAAGCGCCATGCCATCCCAGCGCATGAAGAAAAAGCGCCAGATCCACCACCAGCGTTCCCTGGCTGATACTTCGCCAAAAACGCGCCGCGAGAAGCCGCCGCGTGGATAGCGCCAGTTGCGACCATTTGGGAATGAACGTCATTTGTGGAAGTTTCACAATGAATTTCGATAAAACCGATCAAAATCTCACCACACGGACTTTGCTCGATAGATGTCACTTCGGTCAGGATTTATGGGGAGACATTGCCTCGGACGCCATTTTTCGGATATATTCCTTCCAGCGATCCGAAAAAGCGCCCGGTACTGACGCTTCTGTCCGTCTCATGGCGCGGCACAGCGCGACCGTCTGTCGGAGGGTTTCTAAACACGCTCTGCAAGCGACGCACGTGCTGGCATGGGCTTCGATTTGCCGGCATATCTGTTCATCCAGTTCATCGTCGAGATACTCCGACAGCTTTTCGAACAATTCCAGACATGCTGTGTGTGACGGGTCATGCGTCATGGGAAAAATAATCTTTCAGTTTCTCTCTGAGAAAAAGACGCGCCCGGTGCAGCCTTACCTTGATATTTTCAGGGGTCAGCCCCAGCACCTGAGCCGTTTCGGCGGTACTGAATCCTTCGATATCCCGCAGCACCAGCACCAGACGATAATTTTCAGGAAGCGACTGGATGCTTTCTTTAATAATGGATGACAGTTCTTCGTTTAAAAGCTGATCTAAGGGCAGCGACGCCCACGCCGGTGTTTGAACCGGAATCTCCGCCTCTTCCCTCGGAAGGAATTCATCCAGTGACAACTCTCTTTCCGGAGCAAAGCGGGATTTTCTTCGTTTTTTCAGACAGGTGCTGGTAGCGATACGATAAAGCCAGTTCTTGAATCTGGTTTCGTAACGAAAATCCTTCAGATATCTGAAAACGTTCAGGAATGTATCTTGCAACATATCTTCCGCATCCTGAACGTCGCGGCACATCCGCATACCGAAATTATACAGCTTGCGCTCATATCGGCTCACCAGCTCTGGAAACAGCTCCGTGTGGCCGGCGTTGATCGCTTGAATCAACTCGAAATCATCGTCCTGTTTGATCTTTGGGTCTGATGGGTTCGGCATTCACTTTCTTGCCCGTCACCTGACAGGCATCTTTCATTCATGTGGAAACTCCAAGTTTAGGCAGTATATATGCCTGCAGGACTATCCATCCCGCCACAACCGCCAGTACGATCAAAATTTCTTTCATGGTATTACTCCTTCTTGTTCGACAGGGCAACAGATTATTGGCGATGGTTGAACGATACGTCTGTTCTTTCTCATACATGTTTAATGAGACGGAAAGTATGCATCTGGTTACATAAGGCAACTCTCCCCTAAGGGAAGACATAACAAGTAGGGGCGATCCTTGCGATCGCCCTCTGGCAACATGAGATTCAGGGCAAACACAAATGAGTTGCCTGAGTGGAATGGACGCTGAGGATTAGAAAATCACGCGTTCCGCCGTCCGGATCATCTGAACGGCTTCTTTGTCCCAGATATTCCCGCCGAGATGAATGGCCAGGTCTTCGACAATATGCCGGGGCAGAACGTTCAGATCGGCGCTGCGCCCCAGCCCCTGCAAGCATGAAGGACAGTGGGTAATCAGCCGTATCGGTGCGCCGCAATGCCCGGAAACGGCTTCAGACAGCGCCTGACGTTTCCGGCCGCGCATGGCGGATGCGATATCCGGACGGCTCAACGACAGGGTTCCGGCTTCGGAACAGCAGTGAGGCGCAGGAACGACATGATACCCTGCCGCGGTTTCGAGCAGCGCCTGTCCCTGGCCGTCCATCGAATCATGGCAGGGACGGTGGTACAGACACGATACGTCCGTCTGAAAAACCGTTCCGGACGCAAACAAAAACTGGCAGACATCGAAAATGTCGCAGGCAAATATCTGACCGACATCCATGCGCCGGAGAGCTTCCCGGCAGGTGCCGCATGTGACCACGCAGGCGTCGAACGACAGGTACCCCAGCATTTCACGAATCTGGCTGAAAATGATGGCGTTTCTCAAAATCTCCCTGTCCCGGACCTGGGGTTTGGAGTTGACATGGGCCGGATAGCCGCAGCATAAAAACGCTGGCGGCAACACCACCCGAATCCGGTTTTTCAGCAGAAGGTAAATCGCCGCTTTGGCGATATTGGAAAAAAGCCGTTCGGAGCCGCAGCCCGGAAAATAAAACACCGTAGAAACCGCAGATTCCGGAGGTTCGATGCACAGGGCGTGATTCTGGGATTGTGGCAACACGTCACGAAGCGCGCTGCGAGACACGGGTGTCATGGGCGCTGCCAGATAACCCGCACCCGGCAGCATACGTAACCGCGCCGAAAGCCCTGATGCTTTTAGAAAACGCCAGCCAGTCCGCTGAACAGTGGTTCCCCATTCCAGCATGACTTTCCGAAGCATCCGGTTGGCGGGCCTGGAACGATTCTCCAGGTAGGCCAGCGTAAGGTGGACGGCGGGCGGGGTGTGTTTGTAGCGGAACGCCTGCAGAATTTCCCGCTCCAGAATGGAAACCTCGCCGGTGTCGATATGCACCGGGCAGGGCGGCAGACATTTATGACAGATGGTGCAGTGATCCGCGATTTCCTCCAGATAGCGCAGCAGCTCGAACCGGGTGGAATGGGAACGCTGGGTGTCGTAAAGCAGCGCCTCGATCAAGGACGCAACGGCCAGATTCTTGTTTCTGGGATGAAAAAAAAGATTTCCGGCGGGATAAAAAACGCAGCAGTCCGCCTTGCAGCGGCCGCAGCGGATACACCGGGAAATTTTTTCCGCAAGGGTTTCCAGAGAACCATGCTGGAGAATTCTGGCCTCAAGTCCCAATAAATTAAAGGAAGCCGCGAACACCTTCTCCGGAATCTCCATATCGTCCAATTTTCCGGGATTCATGACACCCTCAGGATCCACCTGGCGGCGATACTCGGAAAGCGCTTTCAGCTTCCGGGGTTCCAGATATTTCAGTTTGGTGAACCCGATGCCGTGTTCTCCGCTGACGACACCGTCCAGTTCCACTGCTTTGGACATGACGGCGTCCGCTGTCTCCGCGGCGCGGTTCATCATCTCCCGGTCATTGGAAAAAACCGGGATGTTGACATGCACATTGCCATCCCCCGCGTGCATGTGGGTGGCGATCACGATCAGGCGGCGCCGGATGTCCGCATAATATTCTCTGACGTTATCACAGATAGCTTCGTTGCCATGAAACAGGCCGTCCAACTCATCCAGCAGACGCCGCAGGTGTTTTTCGTCCCGCAGCGCTTCTTTTCCGGCGAATTCCAGTTGCGCGATCGTCTCTCGGCACAGCTCCTGCGAGGCGGTGATGCGATCGTTCAGCCATTGGGGGTCTTCGATGCTGGTCAGTTCTTTCAACCATGCCCCGATCTGCCAGACAATGGTTTTCTGATTATAGCGGTCTTCCTCTCCGTTGTAGATATCAACAAATGTTGCGAAATCCGCCAGATTGCGCAGCGGAAGCACGATATCCTCGTTGAGCTTAAAGGCGTTGGTGCGAGCGGCGATAGCGCCCAGCCGCTTTCTGTCCTGCCAGAATGCGCGACCTTCCGCCGCATCTCTTGCGGTAAACAGGCAGGTGTTGGGATATGGCGACAGCAGGGCGTTGAGGCGCTGCTGTCCCCGCGCCACCTGTTCCGCGGTATGACCGACAATATCAATCAGCAAAACGGCTTTGGGAAGGCTGGTTCTGGGCGCCTTGACCTTGTAGCCGATTGCCCGGACATACTCCTCGTCAAAATGCTCCAGCGCCATGAGCGCTTCCTCACCCTGATTGACGAAGGCTTCGGAAATATCCACGATAACGCGGCTGGCCTCATCCATGTCTTCCCCAAAAAACTCGAGGCAGCAGGTGGTTTTGTGTGGATACGCCGGGTGCAGAATGAATTCCGCCGAGGTGATGACGCCGTCGGTGCCTTCTTTCTGAATCCCCGGAAGGCCGCGCAGCGCCTTATTGGTGATATCCTTTCCCAGACCCGGCGTGCGGATCTCCGATGCGTCCAGAGAAACGATCTGCACCCGTTTTCCGCTGCTGTCCGTGATTTCGAAGAGTACTTCATCCCCCGGAAGGATTTTGCGCAGCGGATGATGAAGGCGTCTTACGGTCAGCAATCGGCCCTGGGGCATGACGATGCGGTATGACAGCAGGTTGTCAATGGCCGTACCCCAGAGAACCGCGGTCTTGCCGCCGGCGTTCTCGGCGATATTGCCGCCGATGCTCGAAGCCCAGGCGCTGGTGGGATCTGTGGCGAACACAAGGGCGTATTTTGCGGCGCAGGACATGGCCTGTTCGGTGATGACGCCGGTTTCGAGGCGGATGACCGCCGCGCTTTCGCTCCGGTGATCCGGATACCGGATTTCGGTCTTAAAAACACCATGAATCCGGTTGAGTTTCTCGGTGTTGAGCACCACGCAATCGGAGGCCACCGGAACACTTCCGCCGGTAAGGCCGGTGCCGGCGCCACGAGGAATGATCCGCAGCTTCAATGCGGATATGGCGTTCATTAACAGAGGTATCTGAGCCTCTTTGGATGGATAGACAACGGCCAGCGGCAGATGGAGCCGCCAGTCCGTCGCATCGGTGGCGTGACTGATGATGGAAAACGGATCGAAGCAGATGTTTTCTTCGCCGATGACGGCGCCCAGCGACTGGCGGATGCGCGCCCGTCTTTCCCTGGCGCCGGAAAGCTCGGCGTCCAGATCACAGAGAAGCGTCTGACATGCGGTGATAACGACCTGCTCGTCCGGATGGGCGTCCAGATGGTTTTTGACGGTCCGAAGATCGTCCGCGGCGGATTTCAGAAACCGGCGACGCCGGACGGCGTCCTCGATGAGTTCCTGATAAATGAACGGATTACGGCGCAGGATGAAGACGTCTCCCACAAAGCGCAGGAGCAGTCTCAGCAGTCTGCCCTTGACCCTTCGGTAGCGCAGTTTTTCGAGCGCATACCAGGCGTCTTTCCCCAGAAGATGTTTGACGATCTGGGCATCGTCCGCGGATGTGTAGTTGTACGGGATTTCCCGATCCATGAAAATATCCACTGACTCCGGCGTTTCGACCGCCGGAGATGCAGCGGTTTTGCCTGAATCGGATTATAGATTATTGAAGGTTGTATTTGACTTTCAACTCTTTCCAGTAAGGCGTCGCCATCAGGCGTTTGAGGCCTTCGTTCAGCGTTGCCAGCAGTTGAGGGTCATCTTTGCGGACGGCGTAAGCGGTCAGGTCGTCCGGTTGCCCGTAACGCCCGATAATTCTGAGCGTCATGCCTTTGTTGATGTATTCATCTGCTATGGAGCGGGCTACCGCGGCGATGTCAATGTTCCCGTTCATGATATTCTGCATGATGGTCGGTGCAGAATCAAACTTCACAAGTTTGAAAGTCATGCCCTTGTCTTCGATCAGGTTGTCCTGAATCCAGTGTGCTTCGGGCGTACCATCTTGAACCCCCCATTTGACATTGGGTTCCATGGTTTTATCCGGCATGACGGAAGAGTTCTCTTTCGAAACCATCACCATCACGGTTTTATAATAAACGGTTGAAAAATTGACCTCTTTCTTGCGGCGTTCGTCAATGCTCATTCCAGAAGCCACCATATCTATTTTTTTCGACTGTAAGGTGGGAATGACCTCATCCCACTTGATGGGCTGATGCACTACCTTGAATCCCATTTCTTTCGCAATCCAGTTAATGGCATCAATGTCGAATCCTTCGGGCTTGCCATCCTTGTCTAAAAAAGTAAACGGTGGGTATTTGGCGTCTATGCCGTTGATGTAGGTTTTTTCATTCGTGGACGGCGTTGACATACTGGGCGTGGTGGACGTGATGGACGCCGCAGGTGCAGCGTTTTTTTCATCTGCGGATGCAATGCCGCAGAATACGGCGCTCAGAACCGTCGCGATACAAAATAAAACAAACAAAGCGTGCTTCATAAAAACATCCTCCTGAAATAACTTGGCTTTTATATCAATACCAGTGTAATCGTCAGCGATTTTTTCAGCCGCTGAACTCTAAATTTTGAACGAGCTATTTTCTCAGAATCGTCTGAATTGTCAACCGTTAATCCACCATCTTGATTTTTCGGAAAGTTGTCTGATATTGTTCATTTTGAGGACAATAAAGACATGGACGCCATTGAAAGAGAAAATTGCCTGCGCCAGGCGGATATGCTGGCCAACCGGGTGCTGAAGCGATTCAAGCATCTTCGCAAACAGTTCTCCCGTCAGCATATCGAGGTATTTCGACTTTACGACTGGGATATCCCGGAAATCCGGGCGGTGGTGGACTGGTACGCCGGTCACCTGGTCATTGGCGAATACATGCGTCGGCAATCCATATCGGGGTGGCTTCCGATGATGGGCGAAGCTGTCGCCAAAGCGCTGCAGGTTCCTCCTGAAAAAGTGCATCTAAAAGAACGCCGCGCCGGCAAGCAGGACGGCAAGCGCTATACACGGATTGATTATACGGATAAAAAGATTCAGGTGACGGAACGGGACCTGATATTCCGGGTCAATCCGTACGACTATGTGGACACCGGGCTTTTTTCGGATCACAGAAACACGCGGTGGATGATCCGTGAAATTGCCGCCGGCAAAGATTTTCTCAACCTTTACTGCTATACGGCGGCGTTTTCCTGCTATGCCGCCAAAGGCGGAGCGCACACGACGGTTTCCGTTGATCGTTCGGAAACCGCCATTCATTGGGCTCGTGAAAACTTCGATATCAACGGGTTGTCTCCTCAGAGCAACACCCTGGTAACCGCCCATGTTTTCGATTTTCTGACAGAAGCCAAGCGCAGAGGCCACCGATTCGATCTGGCGGTGGTGGATCCGCCGTCATATTCCACAACCCGTGTGCGCCAGGACGCCTTCGATATCGCCAAAGACCACCCCAGGCTGCTGAAAGCCGTTGTCGCGGTCATGAAAAAAAACAGCACTGTCTTTTTTTCCACCAATCACCAGAATTTTACGCCTTCTTTCGACGCCATAGACATCGCCGGCGTTTCAGAAATCACCGACATGACCATCCCGGAAGATTATGTCAGCACACGAAAAAAGATTCACCGCTGCTGGCAGATCACGGTGTAACCGCCATAAAATCGAGTGAAATCGCCCGTGACACCTTCACCCCCTGAAATAAGCATCGTCATTCCGACCTTCAACCGCTGCTGGAGCCTTCAAGACGCCATCGCTTCAGTGCTGTCCCAGACTTTTCCCCGCCGGGAAGTCATCGTTGTGGATGACGGGTCAACAGACGCGACGGCCGATCTTCTTGCCGCATATACGGATGATATCATCGTTATCCGTCAGGAAAACAAAGGCGTCAGCGCCGCCAGAAACGCAGGCGTTGCGGCAGCCAGCGGTCAATATATCGCTTTTCTGGATTCGGATGACATGTGGCTGCCTGAAAAGCTTTTTCGGCAACACGCGTTTTTTCTGTCTCACCCCGAAGCCGTCATCTGCCAGACCGACGAAATCTGGATACGAAACGGCGTGCGCGTCAACCCCGGACACCGTCACCGGAAACCCTCCGGAATGATTTTCGAGCCGTCGCTGCATCTGTGTCTGGTCAGCCCGTCTGCGGTGATGCTCCGGAAAGATATTCTGAAAGATATCGGCGGATTCAACGAAACTTTTCCGGCCTGCGAAGATTACGACTTGTGGCTGCGCATCGGGCTGTATCATCCGGTGCATCTGATAGACAGCCAGTTGGTCATAAAACGCGGGGGACACGACGATCAACTGTCCCGGAACCCCGGTCTGGACAGATACAGGATACTGTCCATTGTCAATATGCTTGAAAATCATGACCTCAGCGTACAGCAGCGGCAGGTCGCCATAAGCGTTCTGATCGCAAAATGCCGGATATATGCGCAGGGGTGTATTCGGCGAGGTAAAAACGACGAAGCCGAAACATTTCAGGTCATAGCCGATCGCTACGCCCATCAAAAGTGACGACTTCGTAAAAAGTCCGGATGCTGCGTTGCGCTGCATCCTTCGTCGTCGCTGCGCACCATAAATACTTATCATTCTTAATGATTTGCGCGCCTTGCCTGCGAACTTTTTATGAAGCCGTCTGAAATTCGACTTTTTACGAGAGCATCAAAAGTTTTGGAATCGCATGATGCCATTTTCTCAAGATTATTATGACGTCAACGCCCGATCTTATCATGAAAGCACTTACGGGCTGAGCCCGTCCGTCTTTTTGGAACCGTTTATCCGGTCGCTGGCTCCCGGAGCATCCATTCTGGATATCGGCTGCGGGTCCGGCAGGGACATGCGCTGGATGAAAGAACGCGGGTTTTCCGTCACCGGCCTCGAACGTTCCCGAAGGCTGGCGAATCTGGCGAAAAACACCAGCGGCTGCACCGTTCTGGAAGCGGATTTCGAGACTTTCGATTTTTCTGCAGGGGACTGGGACGCCGCCATGATGGTCGGCGCTCTGGTGCATATACCGCACGCCAGACTGTTTGCCGTACTGGATCGTATCATCTCAGGATGCTGCACCATGCGCACCGCGCTGATTACCCTCAAGGAAGGAACCGGCCTCGTTGACGCCGCAGACGGCCGCAGATTCTACCTGTGGCAAGATCGAGACATCAGGGACATTTTTGCACAGACGGGGTTGACCGTGTCATCTTTTTTCAGGAATTTTTCGGCGACCGGTTCCGGAGAATCCTGGCTGGGATATGTGACGGTAAAATAAGAATTTGAAATTTGAACGCATTTGATTTAGAGATACAGCGACGGAAATGATGGTGAAAATCCTTTATCCCCATTTCGGACGACTTCGTAAACTGTTTGCAGGCAAGGCGCGCAAATCCTGAGGAAAGCATCATGAAGATATTATCTGTCACAACCCTGTTCCAGAACGAATTTATAGACATCACCCATGATGTTCAGCAAATTGTAACGGCTTGCGGCGCTATCAACAATGGTTGGTGCATGGTGTTTGCGCCTCATACGACAGCCGGCGTCACCATCAATGAAAATGCAGACCCCGACGTGCCGTCTGATATTCTGCAACAGCTTGACAAGATGGCGCCGCAAAAAGCCGGATACCGCCATCAGGAAGGTAATTCCGCCGCGCATATCAAGTCGCTGCTTACCGGATCATCGGTGATGGTGGCTATCCAGAATAATCGCCTGGTGCTGGGAAAATGGCAGGGGGTTTTTTTCTGTGAATACGACGGCCCCCGCAAGCGCGATGTGCATGTTCATGTGTACCGCGCTGCAGAGTGATCCACAACAACATCCACACGGTGAAACGCCGGCGGCTATCAGGATATCCCAACATATGTCCAGCTTTGACAATTTAGACAGGGAAATATTAAACCGAATCCAGTCAGACTTTCCGGTGACATCGCGGCCGTTTCTGGCGATAGCCGAAGGGGTGGGGGTTACGGAAGACATCGTGATCGAACGGGTGGCGTATCTGAAACAAACCGGTATCATCCGAAGGATCGGCGGCAATTTCGTTCCCGGAAAAATCGGCTTTGTCAGCACGCTGTGCGCGGCGAGAGTTCCGGAAGATCGGGTGGATGCCTTTGCACAGGTGGTGAATCAGTTTCCGGGCGTCACCCACAATTATCAGCGCGATGGCGACCTCAATATCTGGTTCACTTTCATTGCACCGTCAATGGCGGACATCGAAAAAAATCTGAAAATAATATCGGAACAGACCGGAATCACCGGCATTCTGAACATGCCCGCCACGCATTTATTTAAAATCAGGGCGCATTTTGACCTCTAAAACACAGGCAAAGGATGATTATATGAAAATCGTATGTGTGTTGGGCAGTCCAAGACCGCGTGGCAACAGCACCACCATCGCCAGGCTTTTCTGCGAAACCGCGGAAAAAAACGGCGCGCAAGTGCGGGTATTTACACTCAGCAAGCTCGAATACCGGGGGTGTCAGGCCTGTATGACCTGCAAGACCAAACTCGACAGATGCGCCCTGAAAGACGACATGGCGGAAGTACTGGAAGCCGTTCGAGAGGCGGATATTCTGGTGTTGGCGACGCCCGTGTACTACGGTGATATATCCAGCCAAATGAAAGGGTTTATAGATCGCACCTATTCCTATCTGAGTTCGGATTTTCACGACAATCCGAATCGCAGCCGGCTCAAACCCGGAAAACGGCTGGTGTTCATCCAGACACAGGGCAATCCGGATGAAAAAAGTTTCGCCGATATTTTCCCCCGGTACGACTATTTTTTCAAATGGCACGGCTTCACCGACAATATTCTGATCCGGGGGTGCGGTCTGATGGAACCCGGAGATGTGGACCGTCGAATCGAGATTCTGGGTGAAGCCGAAAATGCCGCGGATATCCTGACAATGAACGCCTGACAAAACGATATCGGCGCATGATGCAGATCGAATGTCAAAACATTTCCTTCCAGTATCCTCATACGGATATCCGTGTATTTCAGCAGTTGAACTGCCGCATTGACGACGCCGGCTTTCATGCGCTTTTTGGACCGTCCGGTCTGGGTAAAACAACCCTGGCCCGAATGATGGCGCATGAAATCGGCGGATATTCCGGCCAGATTCTTTCGGACAGCTCGAAAAAAATTCTCTACACACACAACATGGAACGACTTCCCGGCTGGGCCAGCATCGGAGATATCATTCTCTCCTCCATACCGGTCTCGGATGCTGAAAGGATGCAGATGCTGACCGATGCCTTCGGAATGCGGCCCTGCATGAACGCCAGATTCCGGCGGTTGTCTCTGGGGCAGAAAAACCGGGCCAACCTGATCCGCTACTTGCTCCAGGATTTCGATATGTTGATTATGGATGAAAGTCTGGCCAATGTGGATGAAACCACGCGGGGACGCATCATCATCACCCTGAAAACGCTGTTCGCCGAAAAAACATTCCTCTATATTTCGCACAACATGCTGGAAGTCGCCAGGTTCTGTAAAGACATCATCGTCCTCAGAAGCCCGGACAGGCTTCCTCAGGTGCAAACCCTTCAGGGACAAGACATCATGGACGCGGAATCTTTTTCGATGCCGGCGGTGGAGCAAACCATGCTGGAGATTGTCCATGCTTCATAAGCGCCTTCAACAATTTGTGCTGGTGTATGCGGCGGGTGTTCTATCGCTGATTCTGATGAAATATCTGCTGCATCTGTCGGATTATGTCATTCCCGGACCGCTCGAAATCTGGCGCACCGCTTTGTCCGTTTTTGTTCGCTATCTCCGGAACGTGGCGGATACCCTGTGGATCGCCGTGGTCGGCCACCTGATTTCGATTCTTCTGGCATTTGCAATCGGCATTGCCGGCAGACGGGCGTCCTGGATAGGGTCTCTGATCCATGCAGCCGCATACAACATCCAGGCATATCCGATGGTGGCGGTGGCGCCCATCATCTTCATTCTTCTTGGCGACGGCATTATCGCCAGGCTTCTGATCGCCGTGATGATCTGCTATTTCCCCCTGCTGCTGTCGGTCATCAGCATCCTGTCGGAACCGGTGGACAGCGTGGAGCATTTTTACGAAGCGACCGGAAGAATGAACTGGCGGCTTCAGATGCGGATACGCGCCTACGAAAACATCCACAAGCTGACAACCGTGATCGTTGGCAGCGCCACCATGGCGATGGTCGGCACCATCGTAGCGGAGTTTGTCGCCGCGGATGCCGGTATCGGCTACAGCATCCGGATCGCGCTCTATCAAAGTGATCTGTCCAAAATACTGGCGGCGCTGTTTTTGATCGGCATCAGCACGTCACTCTATCTGACCGCTCTGGAATGGCTGGGAAACGTGATTCAACGTAAATGCCAGGCATGACGATAACGGCTCAGAAGCCCTCCCCCTTTTTCCCAGCGCGGGAGGGGCTGGAGAATTGAAATGAATCGTAATATAAAAATAGTGGGGATCCTGGGGCTTGCCGGATACATCTTACTGGCGTCCGTCCATGGATATTGCGCCGATACCGTGACATACCGCCTGAAATGGCTGTTCAACGCCAGCGTGGCCGGAGACCTGTACGCGGACGCCCGGGGCGTTTTTGCCCGTCACGGGCTGCAGGTGAGCGTAAAGGAAGGCAGCCCGGAACACGATGCCATCAAAGAACTGGAACTGGGATACGCCCAGTTCGGCGCTGCCTCCGCCGACCAGATCATCCGGGCGGTCTCCATGGAATCGCCGATTGTGGTCATTGCACAACTCTTTCAGAAAAACCCGCTGCAGTGGGTGTACCGTTCCGCTAAACTGACCATTCAAAGTCCTGTGGATTTCAAGGGAAAAACCATCGGCGTCACCTATGGCGGCAATGATGAAACCATCCTGCGCGCGCTGATGGCCAAATTCGGTCTCGCCAGAGACAGCGTGAACCTGTACAGCGTCCGGTACGATTACACGCCGTTCTATGAAGGTAAGGTGGATCTATGGCCGGTATATATCAACGCCCAGGGCGTGATTATCCGACAAAAGTTGGCGACGGCGGGTGAAAAAACGGCGTTTTTCAGCCCGGAAGCTTTTGGAATCCGGTTTGTCGCCAATTCTGTCATCACATCTCGAAAACTTCTAAAAGAAAATCCGGATATGGTGAACCGTTTTCGGCAGGCGCTTATCGAAGGCTGGCAGGAGGCGATGGCGCCCGAAAATACAGAAAAAACCATCACCGTATTACGACAGTTCGACAAAGATACGCCGGAGGCGACCGCCCGTGAGCAACTGACGGAGACGCGGCCTCTGGTTCAACCGGGTTCTCCCAAAGACGTTGGACAAATCAACGTCACGGCCTGGAAACAGACCGAAGATATCATGCTGAATCAGAAACTGATCTCCGGCCCCGTCCATGTGACGCGAATACTGAAAGGTAATTTGAAAACCGATTGACAGTATTTGATAAAATAGATTATTAAAGAAATCTGATGGCTTCATGGAAAGTCCATTTTTTGCAATGCGGGGGGCAATCAACACCCTCCGTTTTTGATTTTAACTTTTACAAGGAGAACGAATTCTTATGGGAGGCAAAAAAAAAGAAGAAAAAGAAAAACCCCTGGATAAAATGACGGTCAAAGAGTTGAGAGATATGGCCAAAGACGCTACCGATCTGACAGGCGTATCCGGCATGAACAAGCCGGAGCTGATCAGCGCCATCAAAAAGGCGCGAGGCATCGTTGAAGACGCCTCTGGCAAAAGCAATACGTCGGTTCGTGAAATCAAGCAGAAAATCCGGGAACTTAAAGTGGTTCAGACGTCAGCGGTCACCGAGAGCAACCTCCGTATGGCTAAAATTTATAAAAAGCGTATTGTTCGTCTGAAAAAGCAAACCCGGAGGGCCGCATAAGGCAGGTTGTTTCATCGTTGCGCCATGAAAGACGGATTCATTCACTCCTTTTTCTCTCTGCTGATGAAAATCCTTTCAGCTTCCCTTTCAGAAAGATTTCTTTTTATGACAGGCGTTATACCACCAGTTGAAATCGGGAAATGTTTTCATGTCAATCTTTCTTGACAGAAGCTGCAAGGCAAATGAAGGAACGGCGCTATGATCGATCCCAATTCCATAGCATTCGATTTTGACGGGGTTCTGGCGGATACCATGACACTTTTTCTGGATATCGCCAGGCATGACTATCATGTTCCGGATCTGCGATATGAAGATATCACCTGTTACATGTTGAAAGATTGTCTTCAACTGGACGAGGATATCATCGAAGCCATCATTCAGCGGATTCAGGACGGTCATTATACCATGCCCCTGATGCCGATGGCCGGTGCGGCGGAAGTGTTGGGACATCTCGAAAAAGATCACGGACCGCTGCTCCTCGTGACCGCCCGGCCTTATACAGGCCCGATTCTGGACTGGATCGAGAATACGCTGTCACTGAACACCGATACCATTCAGCTTGTCACAACCGGTTCTTTTGAAGCCAAGGCGGATATATTGCGGGAGCATCGCATTTCATATTTCATAGAAGACCGTCTGGAAACCTGTTTCCAGTTGAAGGACGCCGGTGTGGAACCCGTACTTTTCAGACAGCCGTGGAATCGTCAGGCGCATCCATTTCAGGAAGTCGGTTCCTGGAAAGAAATCGACTCCCTGATAGACTGGGGAAAAAATGTCTTCTGAACAGGAGTTGGCGTGGCCGCTGATTCAGCATTTCATTGAATCGCTGTCTTCGGAAAAAGGGTATTCGGTCAATACCTGCCGGTCTTATACCCATGATCTCGAAGAGTTTGTCAGGGTTACGGCAGACGCCGCGGACAAAACGGCGGAAGCGGTGCAAATAACATCGCTGGACACCCTGGCGATACGCCGCTATCTGGCATGGTTGCATCGGAAAAACCGGAAATCGTCCATCAACAGAAAATTGGCTGCCATTCGGTCTTTTTTCAGATTTCTGGCGCGGCGGGGTGTTGTCGAGGGGCATCCGGCGGAAATGGTGTCCAATACCAGGGCCGAAACCCTGACACCGGTGTTTCTTTCTGTGGATGACATGTTTCGACTGCTGGATTCCATCCCGGTGGATTCTCCGGCAGGGTTGAGAGACCGGGCGCTGCTCGAGTTGCTATACTCATCGGGCATCCGGGTTTCGGAACTGACGGCGCTGAATGTGTTTGACGTGGATTTTCAGCAGTCCATGATACGGGTTCATGGCAAAGGTGATCGGGAGCGCCTGGCGCCCGTCGGGCGGAAGTCTCTGGCCGCGGTAAGCGCTTATCTGGAATACCTGAGACATCAGAACATAACGACGGCGCCAAAAAACGGGCCGCTGTTTCTCAACCTTCGCGGTGGGCGTTTGACGCCGCGATCCGTGGCCCGTATTTTGGAGAAATGGGCGACGCACTGCCATTTGCCCATACCGGTATTTCCTCACGCTGTGCGTCACAGTTATGCCACCCACATGCTGGACGCCGGCGCGGACGTAAGGATTGTACAGGAACTTCTGGGACATCAGCGCCTGTCCACCACCCAGCGATACACCCATGTCAGCATGGGAAAACTGATGGAAACCTATGACCGGGCGCATCCCCGGAAATAAACGGAGCGGTTCGATGGAATTTCATGGAACGACCATACTGGCGGTTCGATATCGGGGAAAGGTCGTTGTGGCGGGCGATGGTCAGGTGACGCTCAACACGACCATCGTCAAGCAGCGCGCCAAAAAGGTGCGGCGAATTTACAATGACAAGATCATTGTCGGATTCGCCGGGGCCACGGCGGACGCCCTGCATCTGTCTGAACGGCTTGAAGGAAAGCTTGACAGGTTCAACGGCAACCTGACCCGCGCCGCTGTAGAACTGGCCAGAGACTGGCGCACCGACAAGTTTCTGCGAAAACTCGAAGCCATGATGATTGCGGTGGACGCCGGGCGCACCTATCTTTTATCCGGTAATGGCGATATTATCGAACCGGATGACGAAGTTATCGGCATCGGTTCCGGAGGACCGATGGCCCAGGCCGCGGCGACTGCACTGATCCGGAATTCGCAGCTCGATGCGGCCGAGATCGTCAGAAAAGCGATGGAAATCGCCGCATCCCTCTGCATTTACACCAACACGGACATTACCCTCGAAGAGCTTTCCACTCTGACAAAAGATGACAACGCACCCACAAGTCGAAAATAGAAGTGATGCATTATGGATTCTCTCAAACCCTCTGAAATCGTGAAAGAGCTGGATCGTTACATTATCGGCCAGCACCGCGCCAAACGTTCCGTGTCCATTGCGCTCCGGAACCGCTGGAGACGCCGGCAGGTGCCGGAAGGACTGCGCGAAGAAATCGCCCCTAAAAATATCATTCTGATCGGTCCTACGGGTGTCGGGAAAACCGAAATCGCCCGAAGGCTCTCCAAACTGACGGACTCCCCGTTTTACAAGGTGGAAGCATCCAAGTTCACCGAAGTTGGCTATGTGGGGCGTGATGTAGAATCCATGGTGCGGGATCTGCTGGAGCTGACCATCAACCTGCTCAAAAGCCGCGAGCAGGAAACTGTCAAGCCCAAAGCCAGATCCATCGCGGAAGAACGTATGCTGGATCTCCTGCTGCCGCCCAAACCCAGACCGTCACAGCCCGATGCCGGCAAAGAGCTGCAACTCGAAGTGGTGACATCCGCACCAACGGAAGAGTCGTTTTCGACACGGGAAAAGCTCCGGGGCATGCTGCGCGCCGGAAAGCTGGACACCCGGTATGTGGATTTGGATGTCGCGGACAAATCCATGCCCACGGTGGAAATCTTCTCCAACGTCGGCATGGAGGAAATGGGGATTAATTTCAAGGATATGCTTGGTGGGCTTCTTCCAAAAAACACCCGGCGCCGCAAGATTCGCGTTCCCGAAGCCCTGGAGATTCTGGCGCAGGAAGAGGCCCAAAATCTGATTGACATGGATAAAATCATTCAACAGGCGAAGGAGAAAGTGGAGCAGTCAGGCATCATTTTCCTGGACGAAATTGATAAAATTGTCGGGAAAAACGGCGGCGGCGGCCCGGATGTTTCCAGAGAAGGCGTACAGCGGGATCTGCTGCCCATTGTGGAAGGCTCCACCGTCACCACCAAGTACGGGCCGGTCAAGACGGATCACATTCTTTTCATTGCCTCCGGCGCGTTTCACGCCATCACGCCTTCGGATCTGATTCCGGAGCTTCAGGGACGTTTTCCGATCCGCGTCGAACTGGATTCTCTGAACAAAGACGATTTTATCAGGATTCTGACGGAACCCCAGAATGCGTTGACGCTGCAATATACCGAGCTTCTCAAAACCGAAGGTGTTGAAGTGGTGTTTGAATCCGACGCCATTGACCGAATCGCAGCCATTGCGGAAGAAGTCAACACCCATACCGAAAATATCGGGGCAAGACGGCTGCATACGCTGATGGAATGCCTTTTGGACGACGTTTTGTTCGATGCGCCGGATATGCCCGAAAAGCGTATCGTCATCAACGGCGATTATGTGGATGCTAAACTCAAGGCCATCAAAAACGATGAGGATTTGAGCCGCTACATTCTTTAGACAGGATGAGGAAATCATTATGACACCGAATGTCGCTGATATCCTGGTAGAGTCGCTGCCGTATATCCGCCGGTTTACCGGCATGACCCTGGTGGTCAAATATGGCGGTCACGCCATGGTGGATGAGCAGTTGAAAGCCGATTTCGCGCAGGACATCACCCTGCTGAAATTTATCGGTCTGAACCCGGTCATTGTGCATGGCGGCGGGCCGCAGATCAACACCGTATTGAAGCAGATGGGCATCTGCCCTCAGTTTGTCCGCGGGATGCGCCTTACCGATGAGCCGACCATGGATGTCGTGGAGATGGTGCTGGGCGGAAAGCTCAACAAGGCCATTGTGGCGCAGATCAATCAGCATGGCGGAAAAGCCGTGGGACTGAGCGGCAAGGACGGCGGGCTAATCGTCGCCGAAAAACTGCGCATCGTCTATCAGCAGGACGAAAACAGTCCGCCGGAAATCATTGATCCGGGGCTGGTGGGGCAGGTGACACAGGTGCATCCGGAAATTGTCAACACACTGACCCAGCATGGGTTCATTCCGGTGATCGCGCCGGTCGGCGTCGGCCCCGCCGGCGAAACGTTCAACATCAACGCCGATCTGGTGGCCAGCCATGTCGCCATGTCGCTCACCGCCGGGCGGCTTATTCTGCTGACCGACGTGGATGGCATTCAAGACGCTTCCGGCAATCTGATATCCTCGCTCAACGCGGATATCGCCCAGCGCATGATTCAGGAAGGCGTCATATCCGGCGGCATGATTCCCAAGGTGGAATACGCCCTGGAAGCCGTGGGCCGCGGCGTGCAGAAAGTGCATATCATCAATGGCACGCGGCGGCACGCGCTGCTGCTGGAGCTTTTTACGGATAAAGGCATCGGAACCGAGGTGACATTATGACAGAAGGTTTTTCACGCAGTCAGCCATGGATGGTCGTGGCGGACAGGGTCATGGCGAATACCTACAAACGGCAGCCGGTGGTTTTCACCAAAGGCCAGGGCTGTACGCTGTGGGATGCGGACGGCAAATCGTATCTGGATTTTCTGGCGGGAATCGCTGTGTGCAATCTGGGACATGCGCACCCCGGTATTGCCGCGGCCGTCAGCCGTCAGGCGGAAACCCTGATTCATGTTTCAAACCTTTACTACACGACGCCCCAGACCGAACTGGCGGCGTGGCTGGTGGATCACAGTTTCGCGGATCGGGTGTTTTTCTGTAACAGCGGCGCGGAAGCCAACGAGGCCGCCATTAAATTAGCCCGAAAATATTTCAAGGACCGGGGCGAACCGGACCGGTACCGGATTATTTCCATGCTCCAGTCTTTTCATGGACGCACGTTCGGCACATTGTCCGCAACCGGTCAGGATAAGATAAAAGAAGGGTTTTCCCCCATTTTGGAGGGGTTCGATTTTGCGCCTTTCAACGATATCGACGCCGTCCGAAACCTGATCAGCGCCAAGACCTGCGCCATTCTGATGGAGCCTGTCCAGGGCGAAGGGGGCATCCGCGCGGCGGATCCGGACTATCTGCGCCAGGTGCGCGAATTGTGCGATGAAACCGGAACGCTGCTGATTTTCGATGAGGTTCAGACCGGCATCGGCCGCACCGGAAAACTCTTCGCCCACGAACACTTCGGGGTGACGCCGGACATCATGACACTGGCCAAGGCGCTGGCCAACGGGTTCCCCATCGGCGCGATGCTGTCTAAAGAATCTGTCGCGGCGGCTTTTGTTCCGGGTTCTCACGCCACGACGTTCGGCGGAACGCCGATTGTGACGGCCGCAGCGCTCTGTACGCTGAAAACGATCGAGTCGGACAACCTTCTCGGTCATTGCCGGGAAATGGGTGAATATTTTAAATCGAAACTGACAGATCTTCAGTCCCGACATTCCGTAATCAAGGATGTCCGGGGAATAGGGCTGCTTTTGGGGATGGAACTGGACACGGACGGAGCGCCGCTCGTGCAGGCCTGTCTGGAACAGGGGTTTGTCATCAACTGTGTTCAGGGAAATATCCTGAGGTTTGTACCGCCGCTCATCATCCAGAAACCCGAAATTGACGCGCTGATCGCCTGTCTGGATCAGATGCTGAAACAGGTGATATTTTGAAAAAAGATTTACTGACCCTGCTGGATTTGACCAAAACCGATTGCGACATGCTGTTTCAGCGCGCCCAAACGCTTAAAGAACGTCGGCGCAAAGGCATCCGCGAAACAGCGCTCGCCGGAAAATCCCTGGGGCTGATATTTGATAAACCATCCACCCGCACGCGGATATCGTTTGAAACCGCCATGATTCAACTGGGCGGAGCGCCCATTTTCATGAGTT